>JBDNFJ010000176.1:0-6134 GCA_041689895.1 Gracilimonas sp.
GATTTTGCTCTTAAAGAAGTGGAGAAATCACAAGCATGGCGAGTAATTCCCGCCGATTATGTAACTATTGAAGATGGAACCGGCGTGGTTCATACTGCTCCTGCTTTTGGTGCCGATGACTTTGAGGCTTGTCAAAAAGCATCTATCCCGATGTTCAACCCAATTGATCGCGATGGTAAATTCACCGATTTGGCACCCGATTTTGAAGGGCAGTGGTTCAAAGAGGCGGATAAAGATATTGCACGCGCTATAAAAGAGAAAGGCCTCATGTATAAGCATGAGACGATGGTCCACAATTATCCGTTCGATTGGCGCAAAGGCACTCCTTTAATGTCTTATCCGGTTGAATCCTGGTTCATAAAAACAACCAGCGTGAAAGACCGAATGGTCGAGCTTAATAAAAAAATCAACTGGAAGCCTGAAAGTACGGGTAGCGGCCGCTTTGGTAGCTGGCTCGAAAATAATGTGGACTGGGCTGTTTCTCGCCAACGTTATTGGGGAAGCCCGATTCCGCTTTGGGTAAGTGATAAAGACCCGGAATATGTAGAATGTATTGGAAGCATCGCCAAGCTAAAAGAAAAAGCGGGATTAGAAGACGATGCCGAGATCGATCTTCACCGTCCATATATTGACGAATTGACGTGGGAAGGACCCGATGGCGGAACCATGCGTCGTATCCCTGACTTGCTGGATGTCTGGTTCGATTCGGGTGCTATGCCGTTTGCCCAGTGGCATTATCCGTTTGAGAACGATCATGAATTCAGCTACAACTACCCGGCCGATTTTATTGCGGAAGGCGTGGATCAAACCCGTGGCTGGTTTTACACCTTGCATGCTTTGGGCACTATGCTGTTTAACGAAGAAGCATATAAAAATGTAGTTTCTAACGGACTTGTGCTCGACGAAAATGGCGAGAAAATGAGTAAGTCGAAAGGAAATACGGCCGATCCTTTTGAAGTAATTCAGGAATTTGGCGCCGATACCGTTCGCTGGTATATGATGAGTAACTCTTCCCCTTGGGAAAATCTGAAATTCAGTGAAGACGGCATGCGCAAAGTACAGCGTAAATTCTTCAACACCATCATAAATACGTATTCCTTTTTTGCAATGTATGCCAATATTGATGGATTCTCGTTCTCCGGGGCCACGATACCAATTGGTGATCGTCCTGAAATTGATAAGTGGGTCATCTCAAAACTAAACTCTACCGTGAAGCTGGTAGAGGAGTATTTTGAAGATTATGAGCCCACTAAAGCAGCTCGCGAATTAGAAAACTTTGTAGAAGAGCTCAGTAACTGGTATGTTCGCCGAAACCGCCGACGTTTCTGGAAGGAAGGAAACACGTTAGATAAAACTGCGGCTTACCAAACTCTTTACGAATGCTTGAGTAATCTCAGCAAGCTCATCAGCCCTATTGCTCCATTTGTCGGAGAATGGCTGTATCAAAAGCTGAATGAGGTAACTAAGCGCGATGAAGAATCGGTTCACTTGTCTTTCTTCCCAACGGTAGAAGAGACGGCCATTAACAAGAACTTGGAATATAAAATGGAGATGGCGCGCCTGATTTCATACATCGTGTTGCGCGTACGAAACCAAATTGAGATGAATGTTCGTCAGCCATTGGGCCGCATCATTCTCCCAATCAAAGACGAAAGTGAGCGCCAAGCCATTGAGTCGGTTAAGGATATAATTTTGGAAGAAGTAAACGTTAAAGATATCCAGTTTGTGGATGACGATTCGGGAATTGTTCGCAAATCTGCGAAACCAAACTATCCGGTGTTAGGCAAACGTCTTGGCCCTAAAATGAAAGCAGTGGCAGCTAAAATTGGCCAACTAACCACCGATGAAATTTCCCAATTTGAGAAAGATGGATGGATTGACCTTGAGATAGGCGACGAAACCATTCGCATTGATACGGAAGGGTTAGATATTATTCGCACCGGCCTTGAAGGCTGGACGGTTGAAACAGCACGAGGTTTAAGCGTTGCCGTTGATACCGAACTCAGCAAGGAATTGATACAAGAAGGTGTGGCCCGAGAATTCGTGAACCGGGTTCAGAACATGAGAAAGGAAGCCAATTTTGAGGTAACCGATCGAATTTCAATCGGATTTACAGGTTCTGAAAATATTAAAGAAGCCGTTGTTTCAATGAGTGATTATATTAAGAAAGAGACACTGGCGGAAAAAATTCAACCCTCAGAATTGGAAGTTTCTGACTTTACCAAAAGCTGGGAAATTGGAGAGGAAGCATGCTCCATCTCCATCCGAAGAAATATTAATTCATAATAGAGCTGCTATGGCTACAAAAGAATCAAACGACAAAGAACGAGTTTCTCCCTATAATGATGAGGAACTGGAATACTTTCGCGGAATAATTATCAAGAAAATAGAAGGTGCGGAAGAAGAGATGAATGCGCTACAGCGCACACTGCGCGAAAGTATGGAAAATTCTTCGGATGATTCGGCCTATTCTTACCATATGGCAGATGCCGGAACAGATGCTCAGGAGCGGGAGAAAACATATATGCTTTTCAATCGCACCCAAAAGTTTATAAAATATTTGGACGATGCCCTTAAAAGGATAGACAACAAAACGTACGGTGTTTGCAAGGTAACGGGGCATAAGATTTCCAAAGGACGTCTTGAAGCCGTTCCACATACTCAGTTGAGCATTGATGCCAAATTAAAACGCAGATAACAAAGACGTTTGAACCGAAAAAAACTGCTTGCACTTTTTGCACCCGCTATCGTTGTGCTCATCATCGATCAACTCACAAAATGGTTGATTCGCACTACGCCCAGCTTACAAAATAAAACGCTTATTGACGGGTGGCTGCAATTCTATTTTACTAATAATCCGGGCATGGCCCTTGGGATAGACATACTCTCTACGCCCGTAATTAGCGTCATTGCCATTTTGGCCGTAACCGGAATACTCATTTATATCCTGAAGAGTATGGAGCAGGCGAACATGGGATATTTGATTTGCATGGGGTTTATTATTGGCGGAGCTTTCGGAAATATTTCTGATCGGATTTTTATGGCGCTCGTTGGTGGATATGGCGGCGTGCTTGAAGGGCATGTAGTCGATTTCGTTTTCTTCTCCTTTAAGATTGGAGACTGGACCGTGTTCCCTTACATCTTCAACGTGGCAGATATCGCTATTTCCTGCTCCATCATTGTGCTATTAATATTTAATAAACGATTCTTTATTAACAAAGAAGTGGATGAGGAACCAGAAGAAGTATTTGTGGAAACAGATAATCTGGGCTTAGACGAAACTACCGAATAGAGGTAAATTAATTCCCCGGCTGCCTTTCTTTTTCCGCAGGTTTTAGGCTTTTCTTATTTGAGGCAGACTAATGGCAGATTGCCCCTACGCCACTCAGTAGCTTGAACCTGGTTACGAAGGTCCACCTTTGTAACCCAGTCCCGGAAGCTCCTGCTACCAGTAAATTAAGTTTGTAAGGAATTCACTCTTTACCTGATTGCAATGGAAGCTGGAGCTTCCCAGAAAGCATTACGAAGCAGGAGCTTCGTAATGAGCGACAAACCCAGACCTCATCTACACTAAACTGCGAATTACGAGAATTGGTGTGTTAGCAAGCCTATGGATTCCTGCCTCACCGACAAGCCTGTCGGGACAGGTTCGCAGGAATGACGGTAAAGCTGATTACGAATGTCCACCCTCGATCTCATTGAAGTGGAAGCTGGAGCTTCGTAACGAGCGAAAATCTTACGTCTCATGTCTCCCGTCTTATATCTACTCTTACTTTATCAGCATCAATTTCTTTGTACTCACAAAATCACCCGCCTGAATGCGGTAGATATAGAAGCCACTGGAAAGAGCGGAAGCATCAAAAGAAACCGTATGCCAGCCGGCGGATTGTTTACCATTTACTAAGGTAGCTACCTTTTGACCCAGCATGTTATATACGGCCAGGCTTACCTCCGTTGGCTCTGTAATGCCGTAGCGAATATTAGTGGTGGGGTTGAAAGGATTGGGGTAGTTTTGTTCCAAATTAAATGCTGATGGTACTTGAGTTGATGTTAACTCGTTCGAAGTAGTTATTTCCGATAAGGGGCGTCTTAGTACACCAACCTCATACATACCACCAAACAAATAACCATTATGAATAGTCAAAGCGCGAACACTATTGTCAATTTCATTTTCAAGCCCTTCATTCAAAGATTGCCAGCTTATCCCTGTGTTTTTAGAGGAATACATTCCCGCATAGGTACCAGCAAAAATATAATCTTCTTGCTTAGCGAAGGCGTAAACCCAAGAGTTATTACCTACACCAAAACGTGGTATTCCATAATTAGCCCCACTCCAAGATACTCCATCACTGGCGCTCTTAAATATACCAACATGATTTGTTCCAGCAAACAGATTATCATCCTTTTTAATAAAATCGTTAATACGAATTATACCTACTGGCATTAATTTTCCAGCCAATTCCCAAGTTGTTCCATTATCGTTGCTACGATATACTCCCGAACTATTCCCTGCAAAAAGATATTCGCCAAAGCCTTTTATTACCGTCACCTCTACAGGATATTGACCAAACCCGGTGTTAGCTTCTTCCCATGTTACGCCATTATCATCACTTCGATATACTCCATATTTTGTACCTGCAAATATATTATTCTGCCATACTGCAAGCGTATGAATGTACTTAGTACTCGTATAAGTGCCCTCAAAGACCTTCTCCCAAGTTAAACCATCATCGCTACTGCGAATTATGCCGTCCTTCGTTCCAGCAAAAATATCATCCCCAAAAACGGCCAAACTAAGAACATAAGTAGAGTCTTCGCCCGATCTGTCATAAATAGATATCCAGTTAGTGCCATTGTCCGTGCTACTATATACTCCATCATCGGTGGCAGCAATCAAATAATTATCTTTTACAGCCAGTTCGTTCACTATTAAAAATCGTAACACACCCGTTTCTTCCCAATTTTCACCGTTATCGCTCGTGCGATACAACCCTCCTTCCGTACCCGCAAACAGGTAATCGTCTGAAGCGACTAAAGCTTGGAAATACATTGAGTTATCATTTACACTCTCGCTTTCTTTCTCCCAAGTTTCCCCATAATCAATACTTCGGAATAGACCGTATTCTGTACCTGTATAAAGATTATTATTATGAGCCGCTAAGGAAAGAACTTTTACGCCATTTGCATTAGCATTAGGTCCGAATTTGCCGTTAACTCTTTCCCAGTTTTCCCCATAATTACCACTACGGTATATTCCATTTGATGGACTGTAACCACCGCTGTTTGGATTGTATATCAATGGACTGGCTGCTGCAAACAAATATCCATCTTGAAGTATTAGAGAAATAACTCTATCTACACTGCCTGCTTCTTCTCCTTCTTTATCTGTTTCTTTATTAATGGCTACCCAGCTCTCGCCGTTATCATTGCTACGAAATATTCCATCAAGGGTTCCAACAAACAAAGCATCGTCGGCAACAATTATGGAAGTAACGTTTTTGGCATAGCCACTAAAAACGTCGCCTACGGCCTCCCAGTTATCTCCATTATCGCTGCTACGATAAAGTCCGTCATAGGTTCCTGCAAATAGATATTCCCCGTATATTAACAATGAATTTATACGCTTTGCATCAGCTTCTAGCCCTGAGTTAATCACTTTATCAGTATTATCTTCTAACGGAAAATGAAACCGATGAACTCCAAGTCGATGTCCTACAAATAAATAATCTTCATTAAATGCGAATGAAGAAACTTCACTATTTATCTGCCTCATTGATTTATGTTGTTCCCAACTAATGCCTTTATTGTCACTAAAGTAAATACCTCGTTCCGTTGCGGCAAGCATAGTATCACCCTCAGCAAATAAGGTATAAGTATCTACCAAAGTCTTAGGGAAATCTGTTTTCTCCCATTGCGCTTTTATGCTGTTTGTGCTAAAAATAAATAAAAGTATTACCCACAGAAATGTATATCTGGTAACTCTCATGACTTTTCTCCCAAGTTATTAAGGCTTTAATTGAAATCTTCTGATAAACCTCAAGTATAAACATTCTAATAATATACAACCACGTTTTCCTCAGCATTTTCACCTGATTGCAATGGAAGCTGGAGCTTCCCAGAAGGCATTACGAAGC
>JBDNFJ010000177.1:0-4007 GCA_041689895.1 Gracilimonas sp.
TCAACCAAATTATGCTCTTCTACAAGTTCGGAAAAAGGGATAGTGAGGATTTCGTCCACTTCATTAGGGTTTGGAGTGAAAGGTTGCGACTCGTGTAAAAAGGTAATTACGGGAGTTACCATATGATCGGAATGCCCCACATAAAGTGGAGTAAGCCGACCAATGACATCTACGCGTTGCGATTGTAAACCAATTTCTTCTTGGGCTTCGCGCAGCGCTGTTTCCTCAATGCTTTCATTGCCTTCCTTACCTCCGCCGGGAAAACTTAGCTGCCCGCCATGATTGATGTTTTGAGCACGGAGGGTAAGCACCACTTCGAGCTCCTCTTTCCAGGCAATAAAGGGAACTAAAACACTGCTATTTTTAAAATCATTATGAGCAGGTTCGTAACGCTGAATACCCGGAGCGCCATTTTTTGGCTTGGGTGCCATCTTACCTTGCGCATGCTTGCCCGGAAGATGTTCATTCAGTCGAGCGCTTAAAAAATGTTCAAATGTTCCCATAGTTTCAATTTAGAAAAAGAACATAGAATTGTGGCTTTGCATTTCAAAATTCTTTATTAGTTTGAGGTTGAATAATCTACCTTTTGGCGTTTATGAAAAAGATGATTCTAATCCCCCTCATTTCCTTGATAAGCCTTTGCTGCGTGGCTCAGGAAGATTCTTTAAGAGTTTTAGGTGCCCGGAATGCAGTCTTCATAGAGCTTTTAGGCTCTGGTTTCTTCTACTCTTTCAACTACGAGCGTGTTTTTCTTGAAGGGTTTACAGTGAGGGCGGGGGCAGGTTATACAGGGAATGATGGTTGGTTTAGTGAAATTTGGACCCTTCCGGTATCAACCTCTTATCTAATCTAAACAGATCGTGATTCGCATATTGAATTGGGTGCTGTTAGTACTTTTATGTGGAATAAGGATCAATTGCAGGTATCCCCGGGCCCTCTTATAGGTTTTAGGGAACAGGACCTGACAGAAGGAGGTTTTTATGCACGAATAACGTTTACTCCCTTTTTTGTGCTTGGAGAAGGTTTAAAGGTGTATCCCTATGGAGGGCTTTCTTTCGGGGCCAGTTTTTGAGAAAGTAGTATTGAATGGGTTTTTAAAGCTCCCCGACTGTCCTTACTTTTAGGGCTCTAAAAAAAGTTTTTAACAACCCTTTGCGAGTCGCATAAGAATAGATGAATAAGAAGTATAACGTGTACGGAATTGGAAATGCTCTGGTCGATTTGGAGTTCAAAGTATCCACCGATTTCCTTGAAAAGTATGAAGTAAAAAAAGGCTTGATGACGCTGGTAGAAGAGGAAACCCAGCAGCAGCTAATTGGAGCTATCGATCAAAATAACACCAACAAGAAATCGGGCGGTTCTGCGGCTAATACCATGATTGCTGTAAGTCAGTTTGGAGGAAAAGCATTTTACTCCTGCAAAGTTGCTAACGATGAATTGGGTGATTTCTATTTGAAGGATATGGAAGATGCGGGCATTCCAACCAACTTTGCGCGCCAGGACAGGGAAGAGGGAGTAACGGGAAAATGCCTGGTTATGATTACTGATGATGCCGATCGTACTATGAACACCTATCTGGGAATTTCTTCCGGCCTTTCTCCCAACGAAGTAGATGAACGAGCCATTAAAGATTCCGAATACGTGTATCTTGAAGGATATCTGGTGGCATCAGAATCCGGTTTCGATGCCATGAAACATGTTAAAAAAATTGCGGAACAGAATGGTGTTAAAACAGCCATTACGCTTTCCGATCCTTCAATAGCCGAAGCTTTTACAGGCCGGTTTAAAGAAGTAATCGGTGCATCGGTAGATTTGCTGTTTTGTAATGAAGACGAGGCAAAAACATTTACAGGCACAGACAATTTGATGGAAGCTCGTGAAGCACTGAAATCGGAAGCTAGACGCTTTGTAATTACCCAAGGTAAAAATGGAGCTATGATCTATGATGGCGATACCTTCATAAATGTGGAGCCTTACGATGTGAGAGCCGTAGATACGAACGGCGCCGGCGATATGTTTGCGGGTGCTTTTCTTTATGGAATAACTAATGATCTGGGATTTGCAAATTCCGGAAAGCTGGCAAGTCTGGCCGGCTCTAAGATAGTATCACAATACGGGCCTCGACTAAAATGGCATGAAGTACAAGAATTGCTGAATCAGTTAAAATAAAGCATGTTTTATTTGGGGCTGAATTGACTTTTATAAACGTATTAAATCAATAAAATCACATATAAATAATTAAACTATGACTGAATTTGAAATTTTTGGCTGGACAGTAACTGAGATTTTAGGATGGGCGGGTTTCGCTATTTTGGCTGCCGCTTGGTTTCCCCAAACATGGGATACCATCAAAGCCGGACAAACCAGCATGAATATGGCATTTATCATTATGTATTTTCTTTCTAGTTTTTTACTGGCGGTATATTCTGTACTTACCGGGGATATGGTATTTACCGCATTAAACGGTTTATTAACCTTTGGCAGCGGCATTAATATGTTTTATAAGCTGTTCCCAAGGCCGAAGATTTGAAGTTATCCAAGCTTGTGATTGCTTCTCAGAATCCGGATAAGATTGAAGAGATGCAGCAGATTTTCCACCCTTTGGGTATTCAAGTGCTTTCCACAAAGGATTTTCCCGAGCTTGAAGAAGTAGTTGAAGATAAACCTACCCTTCAGGGAAATGCGTTAAAAAAGGCGCATTATGTAGCTGCACAAACCGGACTGCCCGCCCTTTCGGATGACACCGGCTTGGAAGTGGAATCTCTGAATGGCCGACCGGGAGTATATTCTGCACGTTATGCGGGCGAACATGCATCTTACCAAGAAAACGTGCAAAAGTTGCTGAAAGAGCTCAAAGGTAAGTCAAACCGAAAAGCGCAATTTCGCACGGTAGTTGCTTTGGTGAATGGAGCGCAAGAGCATGCCTTTGAAGGAGTTTGTTCGGGCATTATTCTTGAGGAACAAAGAGGGGATAGTGGTTTTGGCTACGATCCCGTTTTTCAACCCGATGGCTATCACAAAACCTTTGCAGAATTAGATTCATCGATAAAAAACGAGATTTCCCATCGCGGAAAAGCCGTTCAAAAGTTTGTAGATTTTCTGGAGCAATGAAAAATAGAAAACATAGAACAGCTACCAATAAGCCATTCAGCTGGGTGGTTTGTGTTTTTTTGTTGAGCTCCATTTTAATGATTTCATGCTCAAATGAGACGCCTTCTCTACCCACTGATTATGTTGATGTATTCATAGGAACGGGCGGACATGGACACACCTATCCCGGCGCCACGGCTCCATTTGGCATGATTCAGCCCGGCCCTGTAAACGGGACTTCAGGATGGGATTGGGTTTCAGGATATCATTATTCAGACAGCGTGATCACAGGTTTTGCCCAAACACATCTCAGCGGAACGGGCATTGGCGACTTGAATGATATTTTAATACAGCCGGTATCGGCAGATTTTCAGCTTAAGGCTCCTCAAAAACAGGAGGACAAACGAAATTATGCTTCCAAGTTCAGCCACCAAAATGAACATGCAACGCCCGGTTTTTATAAAGTTTTTTTAGAAGACGATGGGATTTGGGTAGAAATGACGGCCACCGAACGAGCCGCATTCTATCGTTTTACCTATCCCAAAAACCAGGAAGGTGCGCTGCTTATTGACCTTGGGTTTTCTCTGAATTGGGATCAAACAGATTCTTCCAAAATAAAGGTAGTAGATGCTCAAACCCTGACGGGATATCGGATGTCATCGGGTTGGGCAAAGAATCAGCGCGTTTATTTTGCGATGAAGTTTTCGGCTCCTTTTGAAATAGAATCTGCGATTATAGATTCCAAGACTGTTTCAGGACAGAAAATACTGAAAGGAAAAAACCTTTTAGCAAAGCTGAATTTTGAGACTGAAGCAGCTTCTGTAAAATCGAAAATCGCCATTTCAGCCGTAAGTGAAGCCGGTGCTTTGAAGAACTTAAATACGCTATCAACTTGGGATTTTGATCAAACTAAAGCA
>JBDNFJ010000178.1:0-6526 GCA_041689895.1 Gracilimonas sp.
ATTGTATCTATTTTTGGAATATTGAACTACGAAGATACTGGCAAGCTACGAGTTCAAATCGATAAAAATCTTAACAGCAGTTAATTGATTGTCTACCAACAAATTACAGAGTTTTAAAAATTGCTTAACCGGACACTAGTGGTTTACAGGTACTAAGTTTGGTAATAATTAATTGTAAGTGATCCCTTTTATTAATTAACGTGAGTTCGATATAAGCTCTCTGAAGTTGTCATCCTTGAGCGCTTAAAATAGCTACTAAAGCCCTACTTGCTGAACGCGAATCCCGAGAATCGGGACAACGTATAATACAACTGAGTAATTTGAACTTTGCCCCGAGAATTCGGGGTCGCGAAATACAATGTAAACTTAATTAAATGACATCTACAAGGGTGACAACCAATGGCTCATTTTAAATCGAATTCACGTTAATTAGCTCGTTTAAATTTCTATATTCTTATGTATCAGGTAAAAAGGTAAATAGCTATGACCGTGGTCATTAGACCAAGTAATGCACCAAATACGAGTTCATTCATGTTATGCACTTTTAGCTTTAGTCGGGCCCACAGTACAAACGGTGATATAGCCAATAGAGAAAAAGCACATATGGCTAATAAATATGTTGGCTCAGAATAGATACTGAGCCAAAAAAGTAAGGTAGAAGCAATTATGACAGAGCCAAGGTGAACCCTTACTTTCCATCTTAAATTAGCTATAAAAGCAATACTTAGATTAGTCAAATATATTAAGGTTATGGTATGGTACAGGCCGCTTAGCTGATCCCGGAAAATATATATCCCGCCAAACCCAACGCTCACAATTGAAATCAGATATAAATAGATTCTGCCTGTTCTAACATTAAAATCCAGAGATTTCCCAAAATCGAGTTGGAGTCCTAACAGAGCTGTAAAGAATGGTATTACAAAAAATAAATTAAGGGTAATTATACCAACTTTAAGGATTTCATAAGGAGGATGCCCCATACTAATACCTGCCATTGTATACACAAGTACAGGAAGTGCAAGAGGGTTAAATATATCTGATATAAACCGAGCCGAATAGGCTTCAACCCTATATTTAAAGGTTTGCATGGATTGTATTACTATCTATCATAAAACTACACGATTCGGTCTTCATCGGAAAGATCCGGTATTTCACCTTGGTACCGGAATACCTTTTTCACCAATTTACTCATCCATTCTGACTGATTTTTAACATACCACTGGTCGGCTGCCCGGCGAACACCAAGTCCATAGGTAGGATAAGGATGAATGGTATCAGCTATATTTCGGAGTGTAACTCCGTTTTTCATTGCCAGTGCATATTCGCTGATCAAATCGCCGGCTTGTTTCCCGTAAATAGTGGCCCCAAGAATTCTCCCGTTCCATTTTTTTGCAAATATTTTGATCAGGCCATCCGTAGCTTCATCGGTTATCGCACGGTCCACTTTGCTGTATGGGAATCGGTATGTTTCGAATGAAATGCCTTCTTCTTGTAACTGTTTTTCTGTTGCCCCTGTACTCGCAAGTTCCGGATCGGTGTAGGTACTCCAAGGCACATGTTTGGCATCTATTTTCATAGGAAACTTAAGTATGGCATTACTTGTCGCCACTTTAGCCATATGTTCTGACATATGAGTGAATTGATAACGCCCAGTCACATCACCCGCTGCATAAATATGACTTTTGTTGGTTTTACACCGGTCGTTAACGGTAACACCCCTTTTAGTATAATCAATGCCAGCATTATCCAAATCAAGGCTTTGGTAGTTTGCTACTCTTCCTACTGCAACCAGTAAGGCATCACTGTCTTGCGTAACAGTTTCGCCGCTAACTTCAGCATGAACCCTTACAGAACCATCTTTATTTTGAGAAACTTCATTGACAGAAGCAGAAAGCTGAAATTCAACTCCTTCATTTTCCAGATGCCTTTTAATCATCTCTGCTAATTCTATGTCATCATTTGAAAGTATTCGCGGAAGCATATCAAAAACGGTGACTTGGGTTCCTAAGCGTTGAAATGCCTGAGCCATTTCAATGCCAATTGGACCGCCGCCAATGATTGACAATCGCTCAGGTTGTTGCTCCAGCTCAAAAATACTTTCATTTGTTAAATAGGGAACTTCTTTTAGTCCTTTAATAGGAGGTACCAACGCTTTACTACCAGTAGCAATAAGGATATATCTTCCCGAAACCTCTTTGATGTTTATTTTGCCTTCAATTGCTACCGTATGCTCATCCACAAACCGAACTTTTCCAAATTCAATATTTACCCCCATATCCTCATAGATTTTAGGCGCATCGGCCTCTTCGTAAACATTATTTCGGACTTTACGGACCTGATCCATAATTAAAGAGAAATTCAAAGGAATTTCAGTTTTGTGCCCGTATAAATCTGCCTTTTTAATATCAGAAGCAATTCTTGATGCATGCAATAATGTCTTGCTGGGAATACACCCCGTCCAGGTACAATCGCCACCCAATTTATCTTTTTCGATCATTAGCGTTTTAGCACCGAAATTGGCGGCCATTCCGGCTGCGGTAAGCCCGGCAGCCCCACCACCAATTACTATGAAATCATAAGTATAACTCATACTGTAACCCTTTCATTTTTCTTCTTCTGTTTAATTTTATTATAGGTAGAATAGAGTCCATAACCCAGCAAACCACAGATAATTGCGTATACCCAATAAGGTACATTTTCACCTGCAATCATAAGATACAAATAAGCAGAGGATAGGAAGAAGCCAGTTGAAATTACTGGCAGTGTAATTGGTTTATGTTTCTTCTTATTTCGAATAATCCATACCACCGAAAGCGAGAAAAAAGGAATTGCCCCTACATAAATGCCGGCAAAAATGTATGGATTGACATTGTAGTTTTCTGAAAGGCCCATCAGCCATTCATGAATAATTTCAAGTTCCATGAGTTGTGATTTAAATTTTGTATCAGATATATATTATAGATGCATTTATGATGACACATCTTACCTCATAGAACTATCTGTTAGGCTATAAAATTTGTTATTTTAACGTGAGTTCTGCCATAGGCACGCCTTGGGCGGACATAAAAAATCAGTTGAGCAGTTAAAAATGACTGTTATGGTCATTCCCGTGCAGACGGGAATCTAATTTTTGCTATAAAATCATTAATTGTTACCTGTCAAACATTTAGATTCCGGGCATTCGCCGCGAAATGAGCGCCTCTCCTAATAAAAGACTAATTCTTATATCGAGTTCACGTTATTTTAAATATCGCTCCACCCAGGCACCGGCTACCTTTCCTACATACAGGGCATCCTCTTCATTAGTCAACAGATGATCGGCATCGTCTAACGAAATAAAGCTTTTGGGATGTTTAGCAAGTTTATAGATGTGAGCTGCATTTTCTATCCCTACCGTCTTATCAATGGGCGAATGAAAGATCAGCAGCGCTTTACCAAGATTACTGATCATGTTGTCCATATTCTGCTCGTTTAGATCATCTAAAAACTGTTTTTTAATCGTAAAAACTCTTCCAGCCAGTTGAACCCGTGCCTCTCCTTTTTCCGTTATCTCTTCTTTTCTATCCACTAAAAGATGAGCAACATGTTGGGGACTGCAAGGAGCCCCAATTGTAGCCACTGCTTCTACGGAAGAAATCAGATGGGCAGCCTGCAAAACAGCAGCCCCTCCTAATGAATGTCCAATTAACATCCGCGGAGCTTCAAATTCATTCTTCATATACTCTGCGGCTTTCACTAAATCTTCCACATTTGAAAAGAAATTTGTATCAGCAAAATCCCCTTCACTTTCTCCCAGTCCGGTAAAATCAAACCGAAGTACACCCATCCCCTGATCAGTCAAAGCCTGCCCAATTCTCCCTACTGCTTTTAGGTTTTTACTGCAAGTGAAACAGTGAGCAAAAAGAGCAGTTCCTTTTGTAATTCCTTGTTCCGGTTCATCAATGCGGGCAGAAAGTTTTTCGCCCTGACTACCTTTAAATTCGACTTTTTTGCTTTTCATATCTGTAATTATCTGTATTCGGGATTTTCAAAATTCCAGCGAGTGCCAACATCCCATTCCTGCCGGGAGTTTCCATATTTGGGATAACCGTCTTGATTCTTAAGCATATTAGCCAAATGAAGTAAGTTATAAGTCATAAATGTGGTGTTACGATTCGTGAATTGATTATCGAAGCCCACAGGACCGTTTTCACTTTCATCACCATAACTTAACCCAGGGCCGGCCTCTCCTATCCAGCCAGCATCAGCCTGAGGCGGAATACTGTATCCTATATGCTGAAGTGCATAAAGTATGCCCATAGCACAATGCTTGATTCCGTCTTCATTTCCGGTAACTAAACAACCGCCGGCTTTACCGTAAAAAATATACTGTCCTTTTTCATTTTGGAAACCGCTCATAGCATACAATCGCTCAATGAGTTTAGTTGCTACAGATGACTTTTCACCCAGCCAGATAGGGGTTCCGATGATTAAAATATCAGCCGCATCTACTTTTTTCCAAAGCTCAGGCCACTCATCTTTTTCTGCTCCTTGTTTAGTCATATCCGGATACACACCATAAGCAATATCATAATCAACCAGCCGAATACATTCAGCCTGCACTCCTTCTTTTTCCATAATTTTAAGGGAAACATCGATCAAATTTCGGGTGTGGCTTTTTTGGGGTGATTGTTTAAGGGTGCAATTTACATAAAGGGCTTTGAGTCCCGAAAAGTCTGGTTTTATACTAATCATAATATTTTTTTTATAGGTTACAGATAACAGACTACAAAAGAATCAGATATCTTACACATCAGCTTTTAATTCTCACTTGTACTCATAGATGTACAAATTTCACCGATACTCAGTGCCTTACTCTGCGAAACTCCGCGTAAAAATTTTGCCTAATTCAGCTCTCTAACCTTTTCTGACTTTTCTCTTTCTCGCAGAGGCTCGCTGATGAATCGCAGGGTTGCGCAGAAGTGAGAAGTCCACTATTTCAGCAACTGTATTGCAAACATCTTGCTCTCATCCATCCACGTTTGTACTGTTTGGAAGTGTGGTTTTGTGAGTTCAGAAAATGATTCCAGCGAGTATTTATGTGAATTTTCGGTATGTATGGTTTCTCCTTTTTCAAAGTAAATGGATTTCCCGTTAATAGTCACAAACTGGTGTTTTAGACTTTTCAGGTGCATTTCCATTCTGTTTTCAACTTCATTAAAAACCGCACGATGTTCAAATTGATCAAGCTCAAAATCTGCATCCAGCTCTCGGTTTATCCGAACCAAAATATTCTTGTTGAATTCCGCTGTAGTTCCTTTAAAATCGTCATAGGCAGTAATTAATGTGTTACGATCTTTGAGCAGATCAAATCCAATTAATAATCCGCCATTATCTGCCACTAACCTTGTTATCAAACCAATGAAATTAGCCGCTTTATCTTTTGAAAAGTTACCAATGGTGGAGCCAGGGAAATAAGCGATTTTCTTAACCCCATTTGCAAAATCAGGAATATCAAAAGGCTTTGTATAATCCGCAGCAATAGGTTGAATGTTTAATTCCGGATAATCATTCTGCAAATTACCTGCTGCTTCCTCTAAAAACTCATTTGATATATCTACTGGTACATAAGAATGAATATTATCCAGGTGATCAAGCAATAACCTGGTTTTCAAACTGCTGCCACTTCCCAATTCAATGAGCTGAACATTATTACCTATACTTTCTGTGATTTCATAAATATTAGTTTTTAGGATACTTACTTCCGTTCGTGTCAGATAATATTCATCTAATTCACAAATCTGTTCAAAAAGTTCAGAACCTCTTTTATCATAAAAATATTTGCTGGGCAGTGTTTTTTGAGGCCTTTGTAATCCCTCAAGCACCTCAGTTAATAAAGCTGTTGAGGTGCTCTTTTCCTGCATGGTAGTATTCATAAAAATAATTTGTAAATGAAAGTCTTAATTATCGTGCTAAGCGAATTCCAGTAAACTGCCAGCGCTCGTTGGCATGAAAGAAATTGCGATAGGTTTTTCTGAAATGCGATTTAGAAGTGGCACAAGATCCGCCTCTTAGTACATACTGATTAGACATGAATTTCCCGTTGTATTCTCCCAAAGCGCCGGGTAATGGTTTATATCCCGGATAAGGTGAGTATGAACTTTGCGTCCATTGCCATACCTCACCGAACATTTGCTGTAACCCTTCTTCTTCTGACCGTAAGGCAATAGGATGGAGAAAGCCTGCATCTGCAAAATTACCATCCACAGGTAAATGCTCAGCAGCAACCTCCCACTCCTGTTCAGTAGGTAATCGATACCCTTTCCACCGGGCATAAGCGTCGGCTTCAAAATAACTGACATGGGTGACTGGTTCATTCGGATCCACTTTCTGCATTCCACTGAGCGTGTATTGCCACCACCCGCCGTCTTTCTTCTCCCAGTATAGCGGGGCTTGCCAACCGTCATCTCTTACCGTGGAAAAACCCTCATCCAGCCACCATTTGGAATTACTGTAAGCACCCGATTCTATGAATTCAATAAATTCA
>JBDNFJ010000179.1:0-5167 GCA_041689895.1 Gracilimonas sp.
CCAAATCTATTTTCAGCTTTCTGCGCATCTGATTAACTATAAAGGCCGCCCGGCTAAGTTGGTATTGGCTCACAGTATGTCGGCTATTATGAAGGGGAATCACTCCAAAAACAGAATGCTTTCCAGCCAGATTCATCTCAACAATTTTCCATTGGCAGAGATTGAATTCGATAGCTCGATGAAGGTAATACGATGGTCGAAAAAGGCCGAGGACTTGTTTGGTTATACGGAGGATGAGGCCATCGGTGATAAGCAGATATTTGAAAAGCTGGTGTACCCGGCAGATTTAGAAACTGTAAATGAGAAAATGCAGCAAACTTATGCCACGAGAGATCATGAGATTTCCATCATTAACCGGAATGTAACTAAATGTGGCGCCGTACGATATTTTGAATGGTATAATTCGCTGTTGTATGATGAGCACGGAAAGGTGGTGTCTGTTTATTCACTTATCCATGATGTGAATGACCGGATGGAAGCTCTGGATAATGCCAAACGCAGCATGACGACCTATCAGGATTTGTTCAATTCCATCAGCGATGCTATTTATCTTATAGATGATGACGGCATGATAATGGAGGCGAATGATGGGTTAGAAAACACTTTTGGGTATAAGCGCACAGAGGTAGTGGGTAAGCATAATAAGATACTGTCGGCTCCCGGAAAGTATGATGAGGAACGGGTTAAGGAGATTATTCGTGAGGCTCATGCAGGAAAAACAGGCAAATATGAAGGGTGGGGCAGAAAGAAAAATGGCGAGATTATTCCCACTGAGTATGTAGTAAATTCAGGTAATTACTTTGGCGAGAAGGCGACTATTGTAATTAAGCGTGATATCTCGGATCGGCGGAAATCGGAAGAGGCTCTTAAACAGCGTGAAGGATTGTTCAGTAAGCTTTTTAATTCAACACCCATTGGCATTGCTTTGTTGAATGAGCATCGAGAAGTAGAAATGGTAAATAATGGTTTTGAACAGCTTTTTGGATATAGAGAAAGTGAATTGCGCGGTTTGGAACTGGAGAAACTTATAGTTCCAGATAAAGGAAAAGAAGAAGCACAGCTCCTGAACGAAAGCGGCCGCGTGGAAGAAGTAACGGAGAAACGCCTCCGTAAAGACGGTACAATTTTGGATGTCATTATTTACGCTGTACCCGTAGTGGTAGAAAAAAGCATCGTGGGTATTTACGGAATTTATGTGGATATCACCGACCGTAAGAAAGCCGAAGAGCAGGTACATAAATCTTTGAGAGAAAAAGAGATGCTGCTTGCTGAAATCCATCATCGGGTAAAAAACAATCTTGCGGTAATAACCGGCCTGCTGGAATTACAATCGTATTCGGCAGAAAGTGAAAGTGCCAAGCGTATTCTGAAAGACAGCCAGATGCGGGTGAATTCCATTGCCATGGTGCATGAGAAGCTGTACCAAAGTGATAATTTTTCGGAAGTGGATATCAAACAATATTTTGAGGAGCTTTCAGCTATTATCCATAAAACGATGCGCCGTTCGGCCACAAGCGTAGAGATTGAACTAAATATTATGCCGGTAAAATTGCCCATTACCCAGGCAATTCCATGTGGATTACTGCTCAACGAAATTCTCACCAACAGCTATAAACATGCCTTTAAAGGACGTAAAAAAGGGCTTCTTACGGTTTGCCTAACACAACCTGATGATAAGCTGCTTCTTACCATAAAAGATGATGGGATTGGTTTGCCAGATTCACTGGAATCAAACATCAATACTTCGATGGGGTTGACGCTTATTAAAACGCTTGCGAAACAGCTTGATGCTACATTCAGCTACCGTAATGAAAACGGAGCCATGCTTCAGTTCGAGTTTGAGAAGAAAGAGAAAGGGGGAATCTAATTGTACCAAACGCATGCTCGCCTAAAATGTGCATGGTTTTGAAGAAGTACGTCCTACTGGGCTCGAACCAGTGACCTCCGCCCTGTCAAGGCGGCGCTCTGAACCAACTGAGCTAAGGACGCAAGCATTTGTAAAGAAACGGTTCCGAATATAGGAAGCTTTTGGGGAGTATTACAAAGCCAGTTTGAGGTTTTTAGAGACTGATAATCCGCTCATCTAAAATCGGTCGTTCGATCGTTTGTAAATTATTTAGGGAGATTAGCGATGGATCGATGGACCGAATGTCCGAGCTACGATTTGCGATTTTAAAACCACCCTAATAACACTACACAATTTTGATTTCAAACTCGTATATTTGGCGCTCATTAAGATAGTTATTTGGCATGATCAATCGCAGAAAAGTACGAGAAGCTGTTCTCAAAGCAATTTACGCACTTCAACTCGGCAAAGACACCGCTCAGCATGTCGCCGATACCATCCTGAAAAATGCAGAATTCACTAAAGAAAAAGATCTTCGTCGCTTCGCGGAAAAGTTATTTTTTAATACGATTGAGTATGAAGAGGAATTAGACGAGATCATAGCTCAGCACATCAAGAATTGGGATATCAAACGCCTGGCACTCATCGACCGTCTGGTGCTAAGAATGGCGCTGTGCGAATTTATTTATTTTGAAGAAATTCCAACTAAAGTAAGCATTAACGAAGCTATTGAAATAGCAAAGCTTTACTCCACAGCAAAATCAGGTCGCTTTGTTAATGGAATTCTTGACGCGGCTTTGACCGATTTGAATAAGGAAGGACGTATAAATAAAAAAGGACGAGGCCTCATTCAAAAAACGTTGGGAAAATAACATGCTGGAACATCCGAGAATCGTAGCAATTGGAGACATTCATGGATGCGCTGCATCTAATGAAGCGTTGCTTCAAACCGTGGAAAATAAATATGGGAGTGAGCCTACTTTTGTGTTCCTCGGTGATTATACCGACCGAGGGCCTGCTTCCAAGATGGTAGTGGAGCAACTGATTGCGTTTAATAAAAAGCACACTTGTATATTTTTACGGGGAAATCACGATCAAATGCTGCTGGATGCGTATGAAGAAAACACATGGAGTTTGTGGCTAAAAAATGGCGGTAATACCACGCTGAAGAATTATAATTCAACTACCGACCATTTTAGTCTCCCAGAAGCACATTATCAGTTTTTTAAGAACACGATACTATATTGGCAAACAGACGATTATTTTTTTGTACATGGAGGTATTTCTCCAGATTTAACCGTTAAAGAAAACTTGGAAAGTACCTATGAGCGCAGCCAGTTTACTTGGCAGCGAGATCATATTTATGCGCGCCATAACCGGTGGGAAAAAACGGTAGTATTTGGTCATACTCCGGTAAAAAAGCCCATCACTGGAGAAAACATGCTGGGCATTGATACCGGGTGCGTATATAAGCAGCGAGGGTACGGTATTTTAACCGCCGTGATACTACCGGAAATGAAATTTATTCAACAAAACTGTTTAGACTAATAATATATAAATACACTTTAAATGAGCTTAAAATGTGGAATTGTTGGGCTTCCCAACGTTGGTAAATCAACCTTGTTTAACGCCCTGAGTAATGCAGGAGCTGAATCCGCGAACTTTCCGTTTTGCACCATCGATCCTAACGTGGGGATGGTACCCGTACCTGATGAACGGCTGAGTAAGTTGGCAGAATTGGCGGAATCAAAATCCGTTTTATCGGCTACAATAGAATTTGTAGATATCGCTGGATTGGTGAAAGGAGCTTCTGAAGGAAAAGGAAAGGGGAACGCTTTCTTGTCTCATATTCGAGAAGTGGATTTAATTCTACATGTGGTTCGGTGTTTTGATGATGATGACATCATTCATGTTGAAGGAAGCATTGATCCCGAACGCGATATCCGAATTATTGAAGAAGAACTTATTCTGAAGGATTTAGAGTCGGTTGAGAAAAGAGTAGAGAAGCTCAAAAAGGAAGCCAAAGGCGGAGACAAAGCCAAAGTAGCTCAACTTAGCATTGTTCAGAAACTCGCGGATCATCTTGGGGAAGGAAACGCAGCTCGTACCATGGAAATCTCTAAGGATGAGAAAGAGGCTTTTAAAGATCTATTTCTGCTTTCCGACAAACAAGTACTGTATGCCTGTAATGTGGGCGAATCCGATTTAGAGGAGGGCAACGCATACGTGGAAAAAGTAAAAGAAATCGCCTCCGAACATGATGATGAAACGGTGATGTTTTGTGCAAAAATTGAAGCTGAAATTGCCGAACTGGATGAGGATGAAAAAGAAATGTTTCTGGAAGAGCTGGGCGTTCCCAGTGCCGGTTTAGATCGCCTGATTAAAGCAGCTTTTAAAGAGCTGGGATTAATTACATATTTCACGGCGGGGCCAAAAGAAACTCGTGCTTGGACGATAAAAAATGGATCCAAAGCTCCACAAGCAGCCGGTGTTATTCATACTGATTTTGAGAAAGGATTTATCCGCGCAGAAACCATTGCTTTTAAAGATTACGAAGAACTTGGCTCAGAAAAAGCAGCTCGTGAAGCCGGCAAAATGCGTCAAGAAGGTAAGGAGTACGTAGTTAATGACGGTGATGTGCTACTCTTTAGATTTAACGTGTAGTGGAAGAATAATAGGATTTAAGCTACTTAATTTTGTATTAATGGTTAGCTTGTTGAAACCCCTTCAGTAATTTCTGGCGTAGGGTTTCTTTTAATTTATCATCACAAAAAGCGGCATCAATAGCATATTGATTACAGCGTAAAAAGTGCTCGATTTCCCAATTAAACAAACGATTTAGAGACTGATATTCATCTTGTAGCAAAACGTTGGAGATCGTCCGTCCATCGGTATTAATACTTAACGAATTTCCATTTTCATAGATTTCATTTACTCGATGCTGTTTTAGCGAGTCATAAATACCGGTTCGTACATTACTGCTTGGGCATACTTCCAGGTGAATGTTCTTGTCTTTTAGATGCTGCATGAGCGCGTCACTTTCCAGGCTTCGCACGCCGTGGCCGATTCTGGAAGGATAGAAATTTTGCAAAACTTCTTGCACACTTTCGGGGCCGCGAGCCTCACCCGCATGTGCTGTGCAGAGGATGCTATGTTCTCGGGCGTATTCAAAAGCTTTAATGTGATTATCGATAGGCTGTGTTTCATCGGCTGCAATGTCAAATCCCACTACATTGGTATTCTTAAAAGCCTGCACTAATTCCACCGTTTGCATGCTTTCTTGCTCGCTAAAATGACGAAGCGTACATAGGATGATTCCCG
>JBDNFJ010000180.1:0-2682 GCA_041689895.1 Gracilimonas sp.
CCATTCAATCCATCGAATGGTTTCTCATGCAGCAAACATTCTAAGCCGTATTTTTTAGCTACTTTCTTGAGCACCATCATGGTCAACTGCTGATGATCGGCGGCCACGTTAGCGGTCTCAAATATGGGTGCCAACTCATATTGGCTTGGAGCCACCTCATTATGCCTCGTCTTAACGGGAATTCCGAGCTTATACAATTCCTTTTCTGCCTCCAGCATATACGAAAGCACCCGCTCAGGAATAGAGCCAAAATAATGATCGTATAACTCTTGTCCACGCGGAGGTTTAGCACCAACCAGCGTTCGCCCTGAGGTAAGGATATCCGGACGGCGATATACAAATTCTTGATCAATCAAAAAATATTCTTGTTCACAACCAACCGTAGCGTTTACTCTTTTGGTTTGAACGCCAAAAAGTTCTAAAGCTGCTTTTGCAGCTTTACTCAACGCTTCGTTAGAGCGGAGTAACGGTGTTTTATGATCTAAGGCCTCCCCTTTCCATGAAGCAAATGCGGTAGGGATACAAAGGTAAGTGCCATTTTTATTTTCAATCAGAAAGGCCGCAGAAGTGGGATCCCAAGCCGTATAGCCACGGGCTTCAAAAGTAGGCCGAAGCCCTCCGCTTGGAAAACTCGAAGCATCCGGTTCCCCCTGAATCAAATCCTTACCTGAAAAAACGGCCATGGCTCCACCACCATGATTCGGAGTGATAAAACTGTCGTGCTTTTCGGCAGTAGAACCCGTTAACGGCTGAAACCAGTGGGTAAAGTGAGAGGCACCTTTTTCGGTAGCCCAGTCCTTCATGGCCTGAGCAACAGCATCCGCTACGTCAATGTTGAGAGTTTCGCCTTCATCAATGGTCTTTTGGAGATCTTTCCAAGCGGACTTCGGTAACCGTTCCTGCAATTTATCGAGGGTAAGTGTGTTTTGCCCAAATATTTCAGAAATATCCATTGCACCATTGCTCACTGTACCTGCCTGATAATTTTGAGCTGCAGCTAAATTATCATAGCGTTGAGTACCATTGATCATAATTTTTTAAAAAGTTTAGTTGAAGTTTAAAAAAGCGATTGAAAGATAAAGGTATAATTGGTTTATACACACTTTATTTAACTAAAAATTTTTAAACAATTAATATAAATTAGCTATTATATCAATAACCTTAATTATTTTACCTGAAACCGCTTTCATAAGGAAGCATACTTAATTTATTTTCTCGCATATTCACTTGACTTCATTTTTAAAGCCAAATGCAAAAGGCGTATCTTCTGTCGATTAGTTATCCACATTCAATTATCAAATAATATTGCTTTTGAAGTCTTCCAAAAAGAGTTTATGGGTAGAGGCTGCTCGCCCTCACACCCTTCCCGCTGCTTTTGTTCCTGTTTTAGTTGGTGCCTCTCTCGCTTTTCAGGCTGAATCGCTGATCTGGGTGAATACCATTGTTGCTTTAATTTGTGCCATGCTTATCCAGATTGGAACCAATTTCGCTAACGAATATTACGATTTTATTAAAGGTGCAGACACCGACGAGCGCATCGGTTTTAGAAGACCAACCGCGGCGGGGCTCATTTCCCCAAAAGAAATGCTGAATGCGACCATCTTAACAATGGGGCTTGCTTTTATAGTGGGGCTTTATCTGGTGTGGGTAGCCGGTTGGGTGGTTTTACTACTGGGAATTTTATCGCTAACTTTTGGAGTGCTTTACACGGGTGGCCCTTTCCCACTTGGCTACAATGGATTGGGAGACCTTTTCGTTTTTCTTTTTTTTGGAACCGTTGCCGTTATGACTACTTATTATGTGAATGCGTATGAATGGTCAATAGATTCATTCTGGGCCTCATTCGCCATTGGTGCTTTATGTGTGAATATCTTAGTAGTTAATAATCTCCGAGATTTGGAGCAGGATGAGAAATCAGGAAAACGAACATTAGGGGTAATATTTGGAGAAACGGCCCTCAAGCTGGAATATCTACTGATGGTATTGCTGGCTTTTTCTATCCCCCCCCACTTTATATATCAGCTTAACTATGATGCCTGGATTCTACTCCCATTCGCCACTTTTCCTATCATTGCGATGTACGTATATAGAATTTGGACAGTAAAAGACAAAACCACACTCAACGACTTGTTAGAACATACCGCTCAATACATGGTCCTTTTTGGCGTTCTTTTTTCAATCGGAATTCTTTTAAACTAACACCATGCTGCACTTCTTTTCCTATTGCATTCCTTTCAAGAAGCCCTTTCAGGTAGCGGGAAATGTGATAACAAAGCGGGAAGGAATCCTGTTAGTTTATAAAGAAAATGATTTGGAAGCGTATGGTGAAGTAGCTCCCCTGCCCGGTTTTTCGCAAGAAACGCTCGAACAAGTTCGCCAGGTTCTTCTTCTAAACCGTGCACTTATTCAGGAATCCATTGAACAGGGAAGTGGGCATCAAACGCTTCAGGTTTTAGAGCAAATCCATTCTTTTCCATCCTTAAGCTTTGGGCTCGATACTCTTTTGCACGATGTAGCCGCCAAGCGAGAAAACAAATCTTTGGTTGAATACCTCTTTCCGGACAGCAACCGATTGGTGCACTGCAACGCAACCCTTCCTATCGGGGATGAAGCCGCTGCATTGAAAACTGCCAAAGAATTAATTAGCGCTGGATTTAAAACTTTGAAGATAAAAGTTGGGAA
>JBDNFJ010000181.1:0-5069 GCA_041689895.1 Gracilimonas sp.
CCCACATTTCACCAAATTATTTAAACTTTTTTGCAACTTATGTTTTTAACTGCCGTAGCAGGAGGTTAGATTATAATCAACCTAACTTTGTCATCATGCCAGCTAAACTCAAAAAATCAAGAACAGACAAAATGCTTGCCGGCGTTTGCGGTGGTTTTGCTGAATACCTTGGGTGGGATGCCACACTCGTTCGCGTTTTATTCGTAATTTTACTCTTTCTCGGATATGGGTCACCCATACTCATTTATTTCATTCTGGCTATTGTAATGCCCGACTAAACCTATTGGATAACTTCTCTACTCTTTTCTGGCTCTCTTGTAAAATTCGTTTGGCCTTAGCATCTTGAGCTCCAACAAATCATGGGTTACTTATGAAAGTTGGAATTGTAGGAGATGCAAAACGTGCCGTTGCCTGGGAGAAACACCTTCGCCCGCATCGCATTGTTCGTGAAGTCGAGCTTTGTGCACACCTCAACGAAGTGGACAAGGTGGATGCCTGCCTGCTGATTAATGAGACAGACCAAAACTTGCATGTACTGCTGGAAGCCATCCAGCGAGGACTTAATTGCTTTCTCATTTCTCGGCAGCCAACACAATCACAGCAACTTGAAAAGATTTATCGCGCTACTAAAGAAGCTGGTGTGCTCGTGCAATTCTCTCACTGGCCTACTCTCGCCCCGGCAACGCAATGGATGATGGATCGTGTAGTACGCCCTGCCTATATGAGTATTACTCGGGAGATTAGCTATTCCCAATTTATGAATGCAGAAGATGAATTTCGTCATTTCTGGATTGATGAGCTTGGGCTTTGCATGAAATGGATGGATAGCGGGCTGCATCATGTGGAAGCGAAAGAGGTTAGACTGGAGCACAAACATCCCGTGGCCATCCACATATTTCTTCGATTTGATAATGGCTCAACGGCCGATGTCCGTATTTATACCGGAGCCGCCGAGCATAAACACCAGCGCATTGTTTCATCTAAAAATGAAATTCTTGAATGCGATGTACCTTCTCAAACAGTTCGTATAGGACGGCTGAACTCAGGCAATCACTTATTCTTCGAAAAGCAGACTTTTGATCCAGCTAAATCTGCCGAAAAATCAGTCTTGATGTTTCTTAAATCGGTTCAAATGAATCAGGAGACGGCTTACACAGCTTATGATGCCTATCAGCTTTCATCCCAAATAGAACGGATAGAAAAGCGACTCCAACAGTTTCTTTAAATCCAAAGATAACTATTTCATTGCTTTGAAGAGCTTTTTGAGCTTTTTCCTCGACATCAGTCCATCGATGAAGTTAAACTGCCCGCCTTGGAGACTTTCCCCGCCATCTATAACCACGCATTCGCCGGTGATATAAGGAGCTAAATCAGACATCAGAAAGATGGCAAGATTAGCGAGTTCTTCATGCTCACCATATCTTTTTGCAGGAATTTTACTGATAAAATTCTTTTCTAATACCTTATCCGGAACTAATCTCGACCATGCACCTTTTGTGGGGAAAGGTCCAGGAGCTATTGCATTAAGTCGAATTCCATAGGTTGCCCATTCGAAAGCAAGGGAGCGAGTCATCGCCAACACGCCTGCTTTACCACAAGCCGAAGGCAATACAAAAGCGCATCCTGTATTCTCTGCGTAGGTTGTAACCATGTTCAAGATATTGCCTTCCTTCTTATTATCGATCAGATAATTACCAAATACATGCGTGCAATTAAAGCTTCCGTAGAGTACAATATCCACCACTGCCTTAAAACCACCCGGTGTTAAATCTTCTGAAGCAGATAGGAAGTTGCCGGCTGCATTATTCACCAATCCTTCCAACGAGCCAAAATCTTCTATTATTTGTTCAAACATTGATGTTACACCATCATAATCCCGAACATCGCATTGATAATATCGAGCCGTGGCTCCTTCCCGCACAGACTCAATTTCTTTCACCGCTTTTTGTAGCTTCTTTTCCGTCCTCCCACAAATCGCAATATCTGCTCCACAACCGGCAAAACCTTTGGCCATGGCTAAACCAAGTCCACTGCCGCCGCCCGTTATTAATATCGTTTGTCCTGATAAAGTGTCTTCTTTAAACATAGTTGGATATTTGTTTGAAGAACGAGATCCAAAACCTGATGAACAATTGGTTGCCCATCAAATATTAGCCGTTCTAATTAAAGATTCTCAAAAATACCTGCCGCTCCCATGCCTCCGCCAATACACATGGTTACCAACCCATACTTACTGTTGCGGCTTTTCATGTCATGCAATATCTGCGTGGTTAATTTGGATCCGGTACAACCCAGCGGATGTCCCATCGCAATTGCGCCACCATCTACATTAGTGATTTCAGGATTCAAACCTAACGTACGAATAACCGCCAGCGATTGGGCAGCAAATGCTTCGTTGAGCTCTATAAGATCTATATCTTCTAATTTGATCCCTGTTTTAGCCAGCACTTTGGGCACCGCTGCAATAGGACCAATTCCCATCAGTTCCGGAGCAACGCCGGCGGCCTGAAAACCTACATATCGCGCCATGGGAGTTAATCCTAATTTCTTAACCATGTCTCCGCTCATCACCATAACTGCAGAAGCAGCATCATTCATTTGTGAGGAATTCCCAGCCGTAACGCTTCCACCCACTTTAAAAACAGGTCGCAGTCCAGCCAGAGCTTCCACCGAGGTATTTTTTCGTGGACCTTCATCTTGCTTAAAAATGAAGTTTTCTTCCACTACTTCCCCGTCTGCCGTTACCTTCTTTTCATGAACTTTTATTGGGGTGATTTGATCATCAAATTTGCCTTCTTCCCATGCTTTAATGGCTTTCTGGTGACTTTGATACGCAAATTCATCCTGATCTTCGCGACTCACATCATATTTTTGAGCCACATTCTCGGCCGTAATTCCCATGCTTACATATACACCGGGCTCGTTTTCTACCAGTTCAGGATTGGGCTGAAACGACATTCCACCCATGGGCACTAAGCTCATCGACTCTACCCCGCCGGCTATAATCACATCCGCACCGCCAGCCATAATTCGTTCCGAAGCCATCGCAATGGTTTGAAGTCCGGAAGAACAAAATCGGTTTACCGTAACACCCGGAACCGATTCTGGCAAGCCACTTAAAAGCGCAATTTGTCGAGCTATATTTAAGCCCTGCGATGCTTCCGGAAAAGCACAGCCCATCATTACATCTTCAACCTGATCGGGCGCTAAGCCTTTTGTTCTTTCCAAGAGGTCTTTAATCACGGCAGCTCCCAAGGTATCAGGCCGTGTAAATCGTAAAGAGCCTCTGTTAGCTTTTCCACATGGAGTTCGTACTGCGGCAACAATATATGCTTCTTTCATAATAATGATATTTAGTTTTGAGTCCTGAGTTTTGATCTCCTCAGTACTCTATAATTTCTTTCCGGATAAATAGTTGGGTTTATGTATTCGATCATTTCACTCAGCCTCTGAATATTTTAACTTCTGAAACTCTCCGAGTAGCTATAATCTTCACGTTAAACTCGCACCTAATTCCTCAACGGTTTTCCTGTTTTAAGCATGTGCTCCATTCGAGCCAGTGTTCGTTCATCTTTCAGGCATTCGAGGATAGCTTCTCTTTCCAATCTCAATAAATAAGATTCCGGCACTTCCTGAGGTTCACTAAGATCGCCACCGGCTATTACATAAGCCGCACGTCCCGCAACCACCTGATCATAATCGGTGACAAATTTGCCTTCATGCATAACGTGTAACATCATTTTCATAGCAGCTAAACCTTTGATTCCTTGCACTTTTATCGGTGTTTGTGCAGGTGATTGATAGCCGGCCTGAACCAAATTCAAGGCTTCTTCTTTTGCCGTTTTAATGAGTAAATCTCTGTTCATTACAATAGTATCAGAAGGTCTTAAATAGCCAAGTTCCTGTGCCAAAGGTGCACTTTCTGAAACTTTCGCCATCCCTATGGTTTTAAATACTTCGCGCACAAATGGTAGCGGATCTGCTTCCCCCTCTAATTTATCCATGGCGCGCCGCAGTAATTCGGTGGTACCTCCACCGGCAGGAATTAACCCAACGCCCACTTCAACCAAACCCATATACAGTTCATGATGAGCCACTACTTTGTCGGAGTACAGGCAGAACTCAACACCTCCGCCCAGCGTTCTTCCAAATGGAGCAGAAACTACAGGAAACGGTGCATCACGCAAAGCTACGGCAGTATTCTGAAAATTAGTAACAGCTTCAACTACGCTATCCCAGTCACCATTTTGTTTAGCTACCAATGCTTCTTTCAGATTCGCACCAAACGCAAAACTATCTCCATCATGACTTATAACGAGTGCCTCAAAATCATTTTTTACGGTGTCCAAACTCTGATGTAATGTCTGAACCAATTCGGCTCCTAAGGTGGAGTGAGGCGTTTTAAATTCAAACATTGCAACGCCATCACCCAGATCATGCAAAGCCGCACTTTTATTTTCCATCACAGGGACGTGTTGCTTACGCAGTTTTTGGATGTTGATTTCCCCTTTCGCTTGCGGTGGTATTTCAACCATGGTTTTTGATTCGGGGTCGTACACTTTACCGTCGTCATAGAAAGTGTTAATTCCGGCATCCAGCATTTCGGTAATTAAAACAGGGATTTCATTTCCTTCCGCTTCCAATCGCTTTACCATTGCTTGGAGTCCCAGTGCATCCCAGCGCTGAAACGGTCCCATTTCCCAATTAAAGCCCCACTGCATCGCGCGATCAATGGAAACCGGAGAATTCGTAATCTCAGGTATTCGATTCGCTGCATACAAAAGGAGATCGCGATGCACATTCCATAAAAAGTCTCCAATTTCACCTTCTGAAAACACCAGAAACTTCAACCTTTCCGCTGTATCCCTTATTCCTTTCGCCTCTTTTAAGATGGGATCTTCCAGGTTTTTTTGGGATTCATATTCAAAGCTATTTGGATTTAGAACCAGGTATTCTCCCTTCTTTTTAGTGTAAAAACCCTTTCCAGCTTTATTCCCAATCATTCCTTCATCCACCATTTTCTGAAATTCCTTGGGTAGGTCGAAAGTCTTGCGCATGTTGTCATCAGG
>JBDNFJ010000182.1:0-4849 GCA_041689895.1 Gracilimonas sp.
ACCCGTTCTAAAGATGAGAATGAGGTGTTCCAGCTCTTGCTTAAAGAATGGAACGACTACCAAAATTCTTCGTCCGGGATGGGAAAAGCGGTCATTATTAAACAAACGCAACCTCAAACTACCCTCCCCACTGACGGGTTGTCATTGGGCGGAAAGTGGTTAGCGCATCAACAAAGCCCTGAGCAAAGTTCTTCTCATTATTTATGTGATTTGACATCCGCTCCATTTTTGAGCATCCACTCTTCTCCTCTTTCGGGCGGCACCGCTATTGGAGCGCCTTAGATCGCCTTTTCTCTATAGATACATTCAACTCTTTTTTAGTGAAAAGTGACCATATGATATAGTTTTCATCCAGAATACTTTCATTTACCACATCTCTTTTCACACATCAATTCTTTTCACACATCAATCTTTTAACACATAAATAACACATACCATGCAAGGAAACGGATTTAAAATTGGTAGTATAGTGGCCTTTTTAGCCATTACTCTTTGGTACCTGCTACCTACTATTCAGTATTCGCTGGAGCAGAATTATATGGACGACTTGAGCCCTTCTGAAACGGTTCAATACAAAGAAGAAAACAAACAAAAACTGGAGAATCTCCGATCAAAGATCCTGTCTCTCGGACTCGACCTTCAGGGTGGAATGCACGTAACATTAGAAGTAGGTTTTCCACGACTCGTGAAAGAACTGGCCGGAGATAATGCCGATCAGCTTTTAGACGATGTGATTGATACAGCTCACGAAAAGTCCCTCCAAAACAACACGGACTTTATCACCGAAATGGTTGCGGAATTTGAATCTCGTGATCCTGATGCACGCTTAAGTCGCTATTATAGAAACGATGCTATGGATATTACCCGCCGTTCTTCTAACGACGAAATCGGGACTTTCCTGAAAAAGCAGCGTCAGTCAGCCTTAGACCGAGCCATCGAAATTATTCGTACCCGTGTTGACCGTTACGGCGTAACCGAGCCCTCTATTGTGAAGCAGGGTAGTAACCGGATTGTGGTTGAACTTCCCGGTGTAGAAGACAAAGAACGTGTGCGTAATCTATTGAAAGGCACCGCACGCCTCGAATTCCGTTTGGCGGCCGATGCACAAGAATTTCGCGCATTTGTGAATCAACTGTATGACTATTACGCTTCCTATGAACAACCAAGCGATTCTTCCGACTCAACTACAGCTAACCAGCTAAACCCACTACAGGAAGTATTGGTACCCGCTCAAAGTCCCTACTTGGTAGGCTATGCTACCAAAGAAGACACTGCAAAAGTGATGGCTTTGATAAAAACAGAAGAAGTTCAACGTATGATGCCACGAAGCACCACCGTAATGTGGAGTGCCAATCCTATGCCCGGCCAGGGTGGCGAAGATCTGTACCAGCTTATTGGCGTAAGAACACAGATTGAGCTTACCGGAGATGTAATTGAAGCGGCTAGTGTCCAGTTTGATCCTACCACCAACATTCCTGAAGTTTCTATGAGCATGAACAGTGATGGCGCGCGCAAATGGGGACGTATCACCGGAGCCAACATTGGCAAACCCGTTGCTATTGTGCTGGATGGCTTTGTGTTTTCTTATCCAAATGTTCAAACGAAGATTGCCAACGGCCGTTCTTCTATCACCGGCCTGGATGGTGTAGAAGAAGCCGATGACTTGGTGAACATCCTGCTTTCAGGTGCATTACCCGCTCCGCTTAATATTCTTGAAGAACGCACGGTTGGTGCCACTTTAGGAGCCGAATCTATCCAAGCCGGACTAAATTCAATTCTTGTTGGATTAGGAATTGTAGCCATTTTCATGATCGTGTACTACAAAGTGGGAGGTGCTATTGCCGACCTTGCTTTGCTCCTCAATATTATTTTCATTCTCGGTATTCTTGCGGCATTTAAAGCCACGCTCACCTTACCGGGTATTGCCGGTATTGTTTTAACCATTGGTATGGCGGTAGATGCCAACGTACTGATATTTGACCGAATTAGGGAAGAGCAGCGAACCGGAAAAACACTGAAAGCAGCCATCGAAGCTGGTTATGGAAATGCAATGAGCGCTATTGTTGACTCAAACGTAACCACCTTTTTTGTAGCAATTATTCTCTTCAGTTTTGGTGTAGGCCCCATCAAAGGCTTTGCTGTTACTCTGATGGCAGGTATTGTGGCCTCTCTGTTTAGTGCCATTGTAATTACTCGGATATTGGTAGATTACCTCACGCATAATAAACAGAAATCTGTGAGTTTCGGTTAATCATTCAAAGAAATTTAAAACGACTAAAGGACAATTATTATGAGATGGTTTGAAACACCAAATTTTAACTTCACTGAAGCCCGAAAGTTCTCGTACATCCTCTCCGGTACCCTATTTATAATCTCCCTGATTGCCATTTTTACGCAAGGCTTAGAATATGGAATCGACTTTAAGGGCGGTAAGGAATTCGTATTGGCTTTCGAGCAGCCTGTAAACGTAGTGGAACTGCGTGATAATTTATCCGAGCCTCTGGGCTCTACTCCCGAGCTTAAGCTTTATGGCACCGACCATGAAGTGCTCATACGTACCGAGAATGAAGAAGCCATGGCAAGCGTCCAGCAGATCATTCTTTCAACCGTACAAAAAGTATATCCGAATAATCCTGTAAGGGTGGACAAAACAGATGTGGTTGGCCCGCGTTTTGCAGACGACCTTAAAATGGGAGCGCTGCAATCGGTCATCTATGCCATTGTGATCATCTTTATATTTATATTGATTCGTTTCCGAAACTGGACGTTTTCGGCCGGTGCGGTAGCAGCTTTAATTCACGATGTGGTGATTGTACTGGGTATTTTTACTATCCTTGGAGATCATGTACCATTCAGTCTGCAAATTGATCAAACAATTATTGCAGCATTCCTAACTATTGTAGGATATTCACTGAACGATACCGTGGTAGTATTCGACCGTATTCGCGAAAACTCTAACGTACATAAAGGAATGGATTTCGTTCCTATGGTGAACAAAAGTTTAAATGATACTCTCAGCCGTACCGTCATAACTTCACTTACTACCTTGTTTGTAGTAATTGTGCTGTTTATTTTCGGTGGTGAAGTTCTGAAAGGTTTTTCTTTCGCACTCTTACTTGGAATCGTATTTGGTACGTATAGTTCACTGTTTATTGCCAGCGCTTTAGTTGAAGAACTGGAAGTACGCACCAAGAAATCTTAATCAAAACAACAGGACATCTAATGAGCTTTAATACCTCAGAACGTTATAATAGCGTGGTTATCGAATTTAAAGGGAACGTCATGGGCGGCCCCGATGCCGTTAGCCTAAACGAGAAACTGCACGAATTCATCGACGCTGATAAAACCAATGTTGTGGTTAATCTCGGCAAAGTGAAATTCATGAACTCATCCGGCCTTGGCATGCTGATAGGAGGTCTTACCACTATGCGTAAAGCCGGTGGTGACCTGCGTATTGCCAATGCTACAGATAAGATTGAAAGCCTGTTGATAGTGACCAAACTAATTACCGTATTCAAGCACTTCAAATCGGTAGAAGAAGCTGCCGAATCTTTTGGAGCCTGATAAACGGAATAAAAACTTAATTTAAAGGGGTGTTCCGACACCCCTTTTTTTATGGACTGATTATGAGCACAAGAGTTGTTATAGGAGCACAATGGGGTGATGAGGGGAAAGGCAAGATCGTAGATCTGCTCAGTAACCAAGCCGATTATGTTGTCCGTTTTCAAGGCGGAGCCAATGCAGGCCACACCCTTAAATTCGACGACAAAAAAGTCGTCCTTCATCTCATTCCATCCGGAATATTTAATGGCAATGCAGATTGCGTAATCGGCAATGGCGTGGTCATTGACCCCGTTGCACTGGTTGAAGAAATTAAAGGCATACAAAAAATGGGTTTCAGTCTGGAAGGCCGATTCTTTATCAGCCAAACCGCACATGTAATTCTGCCTTATCACAAACTATTAGATCAGCTTAAAGAACAAAGACGGGGCGGCGATGCTATTGGCACTACCGGCCGTGGAATTGGGCCTGCTTATGTCAGCAAAGTTTCCAGAGTGGGCATTCGCATGGTAGATCTACTGGATCGTGAAATCTTAAGAAATAAGGTTGAGCAAAATCTGAAGGACATCAATTTTGCGCTCGAAAACCTATATAATGAGCCTACTCTTAATGCCAACGAAATAATGAACGGCCTGGAAGAATCTATCCAAGCCTTAGAGCCCTATGTATGCAACACTACCCACATGCTACATGAAGGGCTAAAGAAAGGTCGATCTATTTTACTCGAAGGCGCACAAGGAACCATGCTTGATGTAGATCATGGCACCTACCCTTTTGTAACTTCCTCGTCTCCAACTTCTGGAGGGGCTTGTATTGGATCAGGCCTTCCCCCTACCTCCCTTGATAAAGTTATGGGAATCACTAAGGCATACTGTACCCGCGTGGGTAACGGGCCTTTCCCCACTGAGCTTTTGGGTGAATCAGGTGAAGAACTTCGTAACAAAGGGCAGGAATTCGGTGCTACTACCGGACGTCCCCGCCGCTGTGGCTGGCTCGATCTCGTTGCTCTAAAATATGTGGTTCAGCTAAACGGCATCAATGAGCTCACTCTTACCAAAATGGACGTAATGGATGGTTTTGAGCACATTAAAGTGTGCACGGGGTATCAACTGAATGGAAAAGAAACGGATGTATTTCCGTTAAGCCTCCACGATATTCAGGATGTAGAACCGGTATATACCTCGCTCCCGGGTTGGGAAGATTCCATAGAAGGCATCACCGAATGGGATCAATTACCGGCTACTGCTCAATCGTACATTCACTTTATTGAAGAATATCTTGGCGTGAA
>JBDNFJ010000183.1:0-8442 GCA_041689895.1 Gracilimonas sp.
ATAGGAATGGCAAAGCCAATTCCATCATTTCCACCTGAACGTGATGCAATGGCCGAGTTAATTCCCACCAACTGGCCATTTATATCAATCAACGCCCCACCGGAATTTCCCGGATTAATTGCAGCATCTGTTTGAATATAATCTCCATACGCTGTCAGTTTATTTAACGAACGCCCGCGAGCACTTACAATTCCAAATGATACGGTGTGGGCAAGGTCTTCACTAAGCGGACTTCCAATTGCAAGTACAAAAGAACCCACTTTTAGCTGATCACTATTTCCCAGTTGAACGGTAGGCAGGTTATCTACATCTATTTGGAGTACGGCAATATCGGTTTGGGGATCGGTGCCAATCAGTTTGGCATCTACTTCATTTCCGTTAAACAAGCGAACGCGAATTTCATCGGTATCGGCAATTACGTGATTATTAGTCAAAATATATCCTTCTTTAGAAACAATCACTCCAGAGCCTAATCCTCGCTGCACAAACTCACGTGTTTCTCCACCAGGATTGGGGTTACCAAAAAACTGTGCAAAAGGGTTTACGGTTCTTACTTTCTGCGTTTTCTTAGTTGTTACAGTTACTACCGCCGGATTGGTACTGTTAGCGATGTCAACAATGGCGTCGTTAAAATCTTTTAGTGAAGCTACCGGACGGTTTTCTGCTTGCGCTACTTTTGTATCATAATCTGGTGACGAAATCGTGTGGGTTTTTGTGGCCAAGCTGAAACCAAGTAAAACAAGAACGGCCACTACCACCCCAAATATATTTCTTACTGTCGTATTCATTTTTTTTCTGTTTGATTGTTATTTATTGTTCGCGCTTAATACAACGCATCAGCTCTTTAAAATTGTGTAGCTCCACAAACCTTTACATTTCAGCTCATTAAGCAAATAGAAAACCGAAGCCTCCTATCCGGAGACTTCGGCTTCACTAACCAATCAGATCACGATTATGAAATCTTGATCTGCTTTTTAACTTTTTGTTCACTCTTGTTAATCATGATATTTAACACACCATTTTGATACGTAGCTACCACGCTTTCTTCATCAACGCTATCAGGTAGTTGGAATGAACGATTGAACGTTCCAAATCCTGTTTCTACGCGATGATAATTTTTACCTTCTTCTTCATTTTCAAATTTGCGCTCTCCACTAATGGAAAGCTCGCCATTTTCAAGATCAACCTGAATGTCATCCTTTTTTATCCCAGGCAAAGCTACAGAAACTTCAAAGTTAGTATCGGTTTCTGATATATCTACGGAGGGCATGAAAGAATCTTTACGATAGTTTAGTGAATCGTTAAACAATTCATCTAATACATCACTGAATTGTTTTGAATGAAGATCCATTGTTGGTCGGGTATATTTCATAAGTGCCATGATAAACCTCTCTATTTAGGTTATTCGTTTTAAGTTTTCACTCCTAAATGTGCAATAGGCATACCAATGAGGCCTCCTATTAATCAAACTGACAGACGGGCAAGCTACTCCTGATGAAATTTCAGCACGTCGGGTTTTAGTAGAAAAGTTGGCAGTTGTCTAATGCCAAGAGTGGCAGAGCGTGGTTAAAAATGGCAGGAAGGCTACTGAATCTCATTTTTGAAGGTTGGATTAAATCACACTTAAACTTTCAATAGCTCCCAGAATCCTCTTGGTGAAATAATTCTCAACTGAGAGATGTTTTTTGACACATCCAAGAGATCTTTGTCTCCACTTACTAATATATTAGCTTTTGCTCTAAGTGCTGTTTCCAATACCCACCTATCATCTTCATCCCTAACCTTTACTTCAGAGGGTCTGTCAGGGATGGGTTCTACATAATGTTTTCGAAGGAATCGAAGAGTGTCTAAAATTTCGGTTTGAGGAACGTTAAGCTTTATCGCTAACACGCTTTCTAATTCCTTTAATACAACTTCTCCTGTCATTAATTGATGATCGGCAAGTATCACCTCAAGAAAATCTGCACACAACCCTCGTGCTATAAAAGCGCTTACTAAAACGTTAGTATCAAGAAATATCTTCACGAAACTCTACGAAAAACATCTTCATCCGTAAGCCATCCTTGTGCTTCACCATATGGTAAAAGCTTTTTTCGTAGTTGTTGAAATGACTCGATTGCAAACTGACGTCTCAGAGCTTGCCGAACCAATTCGCTTTTTGATTGCCCAGATTGTTTTGATGATTCGTCAAGAAGCTGCTCAAGTTCCTTGTCAATTCGAATAGTGAGAGTTGTATCCATAATAGTAGGTTTACATATAATGTATTACAATGTAACACAGCGTTCTCTACAAATCAACATGGTTTTGCAATAGGTAAGACGGTAATACCACACATAAAAGTGGTGTAGTCACTATAGATTTCAAAGAAGCGATATAATTTAATGCTAATTAGTTTATAAAATCATCCATCTTTTAAAACACATAAAATGGATAAGAGCTTAGCACTCAACGCGCTCATTAATCCTAAGATCTTTTACAAATAACTCTTCTTCCATTCGCGAGCTACGAGAAAGGCCATTTCCAGGCTTTGCTCGTAATTAAGACGCGGATCGCAGAAACTCTCATAATTCCGATCCAGTTCATTTTCACCCAATCCTTTTGCACCGCCTACACATTCTGTTACATTATCGCCGGTGAGTTCGAGATGAACGCCGCCCAGATAAGAACCTTCGGCACGGTGAATTGAAAATGCAGAACGCACTTCTTTTAGAATCGCATCAAAATTTCGAGTTTTAATACCGCCGTTAGTACTAAAAGTATTACCATGCATAGGATCAGAACTCCAAACTACTGGAAGGCCTTCTCGGCGAACGGCCTGAATGAGTTTAGGCAATTCTTTCTCAATAAGATCTTTTCCAAAACGAGTAATTAAAACAATTTTACCTGCTTCATGGCTCGGGTTCAGCGTCTCAATCAGTTTTAGCGTTTCATCTATTTCAAACGGAGGTCCTACTTTAATGCCTACCGGATTATTAATTCCTTTGAAGTACTCTACATGCGCCCCATCCAAATCACGTGTTCGGTTACCCAACCAAACCATGTGAGCGCTTAAATTAAAATGACCGTTTTTACGTGGAACTGAGCGCGTTTGAGCCGCATCGTAATATAAATTGAGCGCTTCGTGAGAAGTATAAAAATCTACTTTTTGAAGGGTTGAAAACGAATCAGGCGTAATCGCTTCAACAAAACGAACGGCCTTGGTGATGGAAGTCACCATATCCTCATAATCTGCGTAGTACTCGTTGTTACGCATAAAATCGAGTTCCCACTGTTCGGGATAGTGAAGATCAGCAAAGCCTTCATCCGATAAAGCACGGAGGAAATTTAACGTAAGCCCAGCTTTGTGATACCCTTCTATCAGACGTTCCGGGTTCGGGGTACGTATGCCCGAATTCGACTCATATCCATTGATGAGATCTCCTCGGTAATTGTGAATTTCTTCGCCGTTTACGGTTTCAAAATCTTTAGAACGCGGTTTAGCATACTGTCCTGCAATACGGCCAACACGTAGCACCGGAAGTCCCATCTCATGAATCAGGATGAAGCTCATTTGAAGTAGCACTTTCACCATGTTCACAATTTTTGGAGCATTGGTGGCATTAAAGCTTTCCGCACAATCTCCCCCTTGTAGCAAAAAAGATTTACCGTCCGCCACTTTGGCTAACTTCGATTTCAGGGCTTCGATTTCCCAGGATGTCACTAAAGGCGGTAAGCCCTTTAATGTTTGATAAGCTTCTTCTAATTTTTTCTGGTCAGGATATTCCGGAAGTTGTTTTACGGGTTTATCCTTCCACGACATTGGAGACCAGTTTTTACGGGCTACTTTTTGCATACCTATTAATTTTGTGAGTGAGCGCTAAAACTATTGGTTTTTTAGGGCTAATGCTCAAAATTCTTACACATTGTAATGTTCAATCGAATATATTAGGAAGAAGCTTTGAAAAATCAGAGCTTTTGCAAAGCTTCATATAAGTAAATGTTAAAAATACCATCATGATGAAGACCAAACCTCGCATTTTAGTTGTGGACGATCATCCGGCACTTGTAACTATGGCAAGGCATAAGTTAATTCAAAAAGGCTATGAAGTGCTTACCGCTCAAAACGGAGAAGATGCCTTAGAATTGGCCCGTACCGAATACCCCGATCTTATTTTGAGTGATGTGGATATGCCTATTATGGATGGGTTTGAACTGTGCGAGCATATTAAAACAGATTCTCGCTTAACTAACATTCCAATCATTTTGGTAACCTCCATGGTTACTACCGAACATATTATGAAAGGCATCGAAGTTGGGGCCAACAATTATCTCACTAAGCCTTACGACGACCGCACGCTTTATACCAAAATTGATGAACTGCTCATGAATCCACCTGCTCCCATTACGGAGCATAAAACCGTGGAAGTAGAAATTGAAGGCCAAACCTATGAAATTCAGGCCGATTACACGCACTTAGTCAACCTGCTAATTTCTACCTATAAAAACACGCTTGCGCAGAATAATCAGCTAAGTAAAATACAAAGTGGACTAAATGCTGCTAACAAAGAACTCGAGCTCACCAAACAAGAACACGAAGGGTTAATCAATAATATCTTTCCAAAAAAGGTGGCAGAGAATCTTTTAGCTTATGGAACCGTGACACCCGAACGGTATCAGGATGCTACCATTATGTTTACCGATTTTGTGGGCTTCACTAAAGTAGTGCCCCACCTCTCTCCCGAAAAACTCATCGAAAGCCTTTCTTTTTATTTTGACCAATTTGATGATTTCACTTCGCAACATAACTTGATCAAAATTAAAACCATTGGCGACAGCTATATGGCCGCCGGAGGGCTACCCGAACGAAATGCGTCTCACCCTTTTGATGCCGTTTTAGCCGCTCTCAAAATCATCGACTTTGTGCGCACTTTTGGAGAACGCAATCACTCTAAAACCCCCTACCTTCCCATTCGGATAGGTATTCATACCGGTAATGCCGTGGTAGGTGTAATTGGTAAATCTCGTTTTGCGTACGATATTTAGGGCGAAACCGTGAACCTTGCCGCACGATTAGAATCGCATTCACAAAATAATGCTATTAACATCTCCCAAACTACTTACGAGCGGGTGAAAGATTTCTTTGATTGTGAAACCAGAGGCGATGTGAACACCAAAGATATGGGGGAAATCCCCATGTATTTTGTGAAACGCATTAAGTCAGAGTTTTCTGAAGATGAAGAAGGCTTGTTCCCCAACTGACTTTTTGTACGCGAATACAACAGCCTGCTAAGGACTAATAACAACAAATAATTTTGCTGTCGGTTAGTTTTTTCACTCCCTGAGGTTATGATTATAGAGCAGTTGGTTTATACAGATTCAGATCCCTGCCTCCGCAGGGTTAACTTTTTGGATGAAAGAAACGGGTTGCATCATGGACGCTTCCATACTTGAAAAAACCTGCACCGTTTTATTCGCGCACCTGTCCCGACAAGCTTGTCGGTAAGGCGGGAATCATATTTTAGATGAGTACGAGGTTGAAATTACAGATTTGTTTTCTGTAACTGCATCTTCCACGAAGCCAACACGAAAAGAGTTGCTCAAAGTCTGGAATTCTTCAATTAAAAAGAAGTGAGGGTAAATTCTCCGTTAAAAGGAATGAAGGAATTGTGCTGGCTGTTTGGTATTTTTGATGGTTTAGTAATCTAAAAAGTACAGGCACTTTGCAACATAATATCGTAGTACGTGGCGCACGCGAACACAACCTCAAAAACATTGATATTGACATTCCCCGAGACCAACTGGTGGTTATAACTGGACTCTCCGGATCAGGGAAATCCTCGTTGGCTTTTGATACGATTTATGCGGAAGGTCAGCGCCGGTTTTTACAATCTCTTTCAGCTTATGCACGCCAGTTTTTGGGAATGATGGAGCGCCCTGCTGTCGATTTTATAGACGGACTCTCCCCTGTTATCTCCATCGATCAAAAAACAACCAATCGAAATCCTCGATCTACGGTCGGTACGGTAACTGAGATTTATGATTTTTTACGGCTACTCTATGCCCGCGTGGGCATTCCATATTCCTACAAAACAGGAAATAAGATGGAAAAGCAGTCGGCCGACCAAGTGGTGCAAGCCGTGATGGACATGCCCGAAGGCACCAAAGTTTATTGCCTGGCACCCGTAGTACGTGGACGAAAAGGCCATTATCGAGAACTATTTGAGCAAACCATTAAACAAGGATTTGTTAGTGCCCGCATAGACGGTGAGTTTCATGATCTGGAAAATGACATGAAGCTGGATCGATACAAAACCCACAATATTGAAGTGGTGGTTGATCGGTTTGTGATTTCCCCAAAAAGCGAGAAGCGCATTGCGGAGAGTATTCGCCTTGCGCTGGAGATGGCGGATGGGAATGTTATTCTGGCCATCAAAGATGGGGACAAAGTATCGGATAAGCTCTTTTCTCAAAAACTTTTTGACACCGAAAGTGGGCTGGCTTACGAAGATCCGGCACCGAATCTGTTTTCTTTTAATTCACCCTATGGCAACTGCCGAAAATGTGAGGGTTTGGGATACACCTTTGATGTAAGCTGGAACCTACTTGCGCCAAATAAAGAGCAAAGCATAGCCGATGCCGGACTCCGATTTCTGGGTGCACCCCGTGATATTTTCATCTTCAAACAGCTCAATGCTATTCTGGAATCTTTTGATGTAGATTTTGAGACCGCTATTAAAGATTATCCCGATGAGTTGGTGGATATACTGATGAACGGAAGCGGAGACACAAAATACTCGGTGAGCTACGATTTCAAAGACAATTCCGTCACCTACAAGCATAAGTTCGAAGGCCTTCGCAACACTATTATTTATCAATATAAAAACAGTAAATCAAATAAGCAGCGCGATAAGGCCAAGGCTTTTATGGATAAGGTGACTTGTCCCTCATGCGAAGGCGGCCGGTTAAATAAAGAGGCACTTTCTTATCAAATTGATGGACATAATATCCACGATCTGGTTCAAAAGGATATTCAGGAATTGCGTGATACACTGTATAGCATCAGCCTAAACGAACGCCAGCAGATTATCGGAAATCAGGTATTGAAGGAAATCCGTGACCGGCTCGATTTCCTGCTAAATGTTGGATTGAATTACCTGAGCCTGGATCGCGAAGCGCAAACGTTAAGCGGTGGCGAGGCTCAGCGCATACGGTTGGCTACTCAAATTGGCACTCAACTGGTGGGCGTGCTTTATATTTTGGATGAGCCCAGCATTGGCCTTCACCAGCGAGATAACATCAAACTTATTAAATCACTGGAAACTCTGCGCGACCTTGGCAACAGCGTGATTGTGGTGGAGCACGATCGAGAAACTATTGCACATGCAGATTTTGTGGTAGATCTTGGTCCTGGTGCGGGAGTAAACGGTGGATATCTGGTTGCCTTGGGTAAACCTCACGAGTTGAATCCTGCATCCAGTACGGCGCAGTTCCTGAATGATGAAGAAATGATTGAGGTGCCGGACAAAAGACGTAAAGGCAATGGTAAATGGATTAGCGTCACCAATACGCGAGGGCATAATCTAAAAAATCAGAAACTGGAAGTTCCATTAGGTACATTTATTGCAGTAACCGGGGTGAGCGGAAGTGGGAAAAGCTCAATAATCAACCAAACATTGGTTCCAATTTTATCGAACTATTTCTATAAGTCAAAAACCGTTCCACTCACTTATGATGGCATCGAAGGCATTGATAACGTAGATAAGATTATCTCCATCAATCAAAGTCCGATTGGGAGAACGCCACGCTCCAATCCCGGAACCTACACCAAAGTATTTGATCACATTCGTCGACTGTTTGCAGAGCTTCCTGAATCCAAAATTCGTGGTTATGATCAGGGGCGATTCTCCTTTAATGTGAAAGGCGGGAGATGCGAGTCGTGCAGGGGTGACGGCGTGCGCAAAATTGAAATGAACTTCCTCCCCGATGTGTATGTAACCTGCGAAACCTGCAACGGGAAACGCTATAATCGCGAAACGCTGGAAATTTATTACAAGAGCAAGAACATCTCTAACGTCCTTAAAATGCCTATTAGCGAAGCCACTCACTTTTTTGATGCTCAGCCAACTATCAGTCGCATTTTAGGTACGCTCACGGATGTAGGCCTCGGTTATCTCACGCTGGGGCAATCGAGCACCACACTTTCGGGAGGAGAAGCACAACGCATTAAGCTGGCGCGGGAATTGTCGAAGATTGGAACCGGAGATACGCTTTATGTGATGGATGAGCCCACAACCGGACTCCATTTTAAGGACGTACGTATGCTGGTGAATGTGATCCAAAAGCTGGTAGATAAAGGAAATACGGTGATGGTGATCGAACACAATCTTGATCTCATAAAAGCGGCTGATTGGGTTATTGACCTTGGTCCTGAAGGAGGAGCCGGAGGTGGAGAAATTATTGCAA
>JBDNFJ010000184.1:0-8939 GCA_041689895.1 Gracilimonas sp.
AGAGATTATTTTGAGTCACGAAAACGATATCCCTCCGGTGGCGCACACGGTTTTGATAATCAGGAAGAAGAAATGCAGGCATTATTTGTAGCTGAAGGCCCTGATTTCAAAAAAGGATTTAAAATGGATGCGTTTGAAAACGTACATTTATATGAGCTAATGGCGCATTTATTGGATATCCATCCGACTAAAACGGATGGTCGTTTAGATAGGGTAATCAAAATGCTGGACGAGTAGAAAAAAAAAGGAGTTAAAAACGCTTCCAGCGTGTTATTAAGATTGCATCTGTCTAAAAGTGAGGGGATATTCCCACTCCTTAACTCACTTCACTATAATTTAATACACTTACACACATGGCTTACGTTGTTACCGAACCTTGCATTCAATGTAAATACACCAATTGCGCGGCGGTATGTCCCGTAGATGCTTTTCGGGAAGGCCCGAATTTTCTAACAATCGACCCGATGGAATGCATAGACTGTGATGCTTGCGTTTCGGAATGTCCGGTTGAAGCCATTTATCCCGATGATGAAGTGCCTGAAAAATGGGAAGATTACATTGATCTGAACGAACGACTGGCCGAAGCTTGGGAAGATCGTATTATCAATGAAACCAAAGATTTCCTACCCGAGGCCGACGACTGGGCCACCAAAGAAGATAAACGAAGTGAGCTGGTTGAAGCTTGGTAGCTTCCGCTGCTTTAATTTCTGCTATCGAAAAATGAGCTGACCTCCCGAAGAATTCGGTATGGGGATTTTTAGAAGGCGTTGGAAAATCAGGGATTTTGTTCAAGTTCAAAGATTGAATAAAATAGTGGTTTCGCAGAACCTTCATTTAATAAATTAACCCCAATATATTGACTAATACCCTATCGAATTTTATTACTCCTGATTCTCCTATAATTATGGGGATACTGAATGTAACACCCGACTCATTCAGTGATGGAGGAATATATACCGACCCAAATCGCTCGATGGATCGTATTCATTTGATGCTAAAATATGGCGCCGGTATCATAGATATTGGGGGAGAATCTACCCGTCCCGGCTCAAATCCGGTAAGTGAGAAAGAAGAACTTGAACGCGTGATTCCCCTGTTAAAAAAAGCTGTTTCAGTATTTCCCAAAGCTACATTTTCTGTTGATACCACCAAAAATGAGGTGGCCAAACAAGCATTAACTGCTGGAGCCTCCATTATAAACGATGTGAGTGGTTTGCAGAAAGAACCACGTTTTGCAGCGCTTTGTGCCGATTTTGAAGCCACTTATGTGCTTATGCACTCTCAAGGAGATCCAAAAAACATGCAGGATAATCCGAAATACGATGATGTGGTAGAAGACATCATCTCATTTTTTGAAAACCGCTTAGCTACCTTGAAAGAAAAGGGCGTACATAAAATTATATTAGATCCGGGCATAGGTTTCGGCAAAAATGTGGAACATAATCTCCGGCTCATTGCTCATCTGCATCGATTTCAAAAATTTGGGCTGCCTGTTATGATTGGAGCTTCCCGAAAGTTTATGATTGGAGAAATTTTAGACCAGCGCCCTACGGATGATCGTTTAGCCGGTACCATTGCACTGCACTATCATGCGCTTACCAAAGGAGCAAAAATATTGCGTGTGCATGATGTGCAGGAAGCTTCCGATTCAATTCGTATATTCCAAGCAGTTCAATCCCAAAAATAACAAACCCAAACAGCCGTGTTCCCCATCGGTTTTCTCGAATTTGGAATTAAAGACTTCATCGAGACGCTCATCATTGCGTCTGCGCTGGTCTATCTATATAGATGGGTAAAAGGGACGTTTGCCATTCAGGCTGCGCTCGGCATTTTGTTTGTGGTGATCTTGAATGTAATAATCGGCTTGCTTGGCTTTACAACCATCAACTCCATTTTGAGCCAAATTCTGGATGTTGGGGTGATTGCACTCATCATTCTTTTTCAGCCTGAAATACGGAAATTATTATATAGGCTTGGAACAAACACCAGCCTCGATCGGTTTTTTTCTACCTCCAATTCAGAACGGACTATTGATGAGATTATAGATGCGGTGAAAGAAATGTCCAAAAATAAGACGGGAGCACTCATCGTATTTGCCCGTACTTCCTCCTTACAAGATTTGGTAGATGCCGGGGTTAATATTGATGCAGAAATACGAACTGAATTAATCACCACGATTTTCAAAAAAGATACGCCGTTGCACGATGGGGCCGTTGTTATTCGTGGAAATAGGATTGTGGCTGCAAGCTGTTATCTGCCAATCTCACAAAACCCGAATATTTCAACCTCCTTTGGAACCCGTCACCGAGCGGCGGTAGGAATCAGCGAAACAAACAACGTATTTGTGATTGTAGTATCTGAAGAAACCGGTCGTATTTCCATTGCCCGAAACGGTGCCTTAACCAGCGGGCTGACCATTCAAAAACTTCGTGCCGAAATGGAAGAAACCTTCGGCAGTCAGAAATTCGATGAGGACGTCGCATTCAGCTCCGGCCAAACAGATATGAAGTTGAATTAGATAAAAGATTTAGGGCATGAGATTTAAGATATGAGACCTGTCCATGGTTAGGCTGAATATTTTCTCATTCTCTATTTTGCACCGTCTTTAATCTGTGAAAACAGAATCTCAGAACGAATTACTTCTCCAGGAATTCCTTCATTAATTCTTTAGCTGCTTTGTAAGAAGAAATCTTGTCTTTCTGAACCAGTTTGCGGTACTGCTCTAATTTCAATGTTAGATCTGCATCCTGATAAAAAGCATTGTGTAGCTCTTGATGAATACTTTCCGTCAGCCAGTAATTCGCTTGTCCTTTTCGCTGCTGATCAAAATAACCCTTGGCTTTGGTGTGACGAACAAACTCATCTATAATCTCCCAAACCTCAGCAATTCCTTTACTTTGCACGGCCGAACAGGTAGCTACTTTTGGGGTCCAGCCAGAGTCGGTAGGTGGAAACAAATGCAGCGCATTTTTGTATTCACTCATAGCGCGTTTGGCGGCCTGCTCATTTCCGAAGTCGGCTTTATTGATGATGATTGAATCTGCCATTTCCATAATGCCCCGCTTGATTCCCTGAAGCTCATCTCCGGCTCCCGCCAGCATCAATAGGAGGAAGAAATCTACCATGGAATGTACCGCCGTCTCAGACTGTCCCACGCCCACAGTTTCTACGAGAATGGTGTCGAAGCCAGCCGCCTCGCACAGCGTAATAGTTCCGCGAGTACTTTGTGCAACGCCACCTAAAGAACCGGAAGTTGGGGTTGGCCGGATATAAGCTTTCGGGTGATTAGCCAGCGTCTCCATTCGGGTTTTATCCCCAAGAATACTGCCTCCGGTTCGGGAACTTGAAGGATCAACGGCCAGCACGGCAAGCGTACGGTTTTGCTGTTCAATCACACAATTACCAAAGGCCTCAATGAACGTGCTTTTTCCTACACCGGGGACGCCCGTAATTCCTATTCGGATAGAATTTCCCGAATGAGGAAGACATCCTTCTATAATTTCTTGGGCCAGATTCTGATGGTCTTGTCTCGTACTTTCGATGAGTGTAATAGCACGACTAAGCAGCATCCGGTTTCCCGAAAGGATGCCATCAATGAATGTTTGTTTTGAAGGAAGTTTGTGGCTCAAATAGGTCTCCATCTAAAATCAGAAAAAACACGAATCACAAAGTTGAAACTTGTTGCTACCAGCAATTTATTGCCAATTCCCTGCATATAAAAAAGTAAAAAGGGAGGGTTATAGCTGTTAATCCATTCCATTTGAATAGTTCTCTATCAGTACATCCAGTATTTCTTTGGCCGCTCTGGGAATAACGGTGCCTGGACCAAAAATAGCGGTAACTCCGGCGTTATATAGAAAATCATAATCTTGCTGAGGTATTACGCCACCGGCAATTACGAGAATATCTTCCCGACCTTGTTCTCTAAGCTCCTCAATTACTTGAGGAACAAGCGTTTTATGACCACCTGCCAGACTTGAAATACCCAAAATATGGACATCATTCTCAACGGCTTGTCGGGCGGCTTCTTCAGGAGTTTGAAATAATGGGCCGATATCCACATCAAATCCCAAATCTGCGAAACTTGTGGAAATCACTTTGGCACCACGGTCGTGCCCATCCTGACCCATTTTGGCTACCATAATTCTTGGGCGACGGCCAGCCAGCTCAGCAAATTCATCGGCCAGCTTCAAAGCGGTTTTAAATTGGTCATTATTTTTTAGTTCTGAAGAATACACGCCGGAAATTGATTTAATGGTTGCCTTATAACGCCCGAATACCTCTTCCATAGCATCCGATATCTCACCAAGACTGGCTCGTTCTCGGGCAGCGTCCACGGCTAAAGCTAATAAATTTCCGTCTCCCGATTCGGCACACTTTGTAATGCGATGAAGAGCTTTTTGCACGGCATCTGTATTTCGATCTTCTTTCATCTTATTGAGGCGCTCTATTTGTGATTTCCGCACTTTCACGTTATCCACCTCCAGCACATCAATTTCGGATTTCTCGTCCGTCCGAAACTTGTTAATCCCCACAATAGTATCCTTGCCCGAATCTATACGCGCTTGTTTTCGCGCAGCGGCTTCTTCAATTCGCATTTTTGGGATGCCGGTTTCAATGGCCTTTGCCATTCCGCCAAGTTCTTCCACTTCTCCAATCAAAGCCCATGCACGGCGGGCAATTTGGTCGGTCAAATATTCCACATAATACGAGCCGGCCCAAGGATCAACTGCATGCGTTATTCCTGTTTCTTCTTGCAAAAATAATTGGGTATTACGCGCAATTCGAGCAGAGAAATCGGTTGGAAGGGCCATGGCTTCATCCAAAGCATTAGTATGCAGCGACTGTGTATGCCCCAAAGCGGCCGCCATGGCTTCGATGGTGGTGCGGGCTACATTATTATAAGGATCCTGCTCGGTGAGGCTCCAGCCTGAAGTTTGAGAGTGTGTTCTCAGTGAAAGTGATTTAGGGTTTTTGGGGTTGAAGGATTTCACGATTTTAGCCCAAAGCAGACGCGCGGCACGCATCTTCGCAATCTCCATAAAATGATTCATCCCAATGCCCCAGAAAAAAGAAAGACGCGGAGCAAAATCATCGATGGGCATACCGGCTGCAATTCCCGTTCGCAGATATTCAAGTCCATCTGCCAAGGTATAAGCTAACTCAATATCGCACGTTGCCCCCGCTTCCTGCATATGATATCCGCTGATGGAAATTGAATTAAACCGCGGCATATTTTTAGAAGCATATTCAAAGATATCCCCAATAATTTTCATGGATGGCTTGGGAGGATAAATGTAGGTATTGCGCACCATGAACTCTTTTAGAATATCATTCTGGATAGTACCTCCCAGCTGTTCGGGCTTCACGCCTTGTTCTTCTGCGGCAACAATATAAAATGCCATGATGGGTATAACGGCCCCGTTCATGGTCATAGAAACCGACATCTTATCCAGCGGAATTTGGTCAAATAAAATCTTCATATCCTCCACCGAATCAATGGCAACGCCGGCTTTACCAACATCTCCCGAAACCCGCGGATGATCGGAATCATACCCACGGTGGGTAGCTAAATCGAAAGCTACAGAAAGTCCTTTTTGACCTGCCTCTAAATTTCGGCGATAAAAAGCATTGGATTCTTCGGCGGTAGAAAAGCCGGCATATTGGCGGATAGTCCACGGACGGACAGCGTACATGGTAGAATAGGGACCTCGTAAATACGGAGGTATTCCTGCCGCATAATCCAGATGTTCGAGGGATTTAATATCATCGGTAGAAAAAGAAGGTTTTACCGAAATCTGTTCAGGCGTTTCCCATTTTTCGCTTTTTTGAGAAGAAGTTTGCGCCGTTTGTTTTGGGGTAAAAGGAATAGTGGAAAAATCTTTCTTCATGATTTTTCTCCGCTTTCAAGTTCCACTTCTATATTCAGGGGTAAGATTTTTTTAATGCTTTCGGCTTGATTAAAATTAAAGTTAGAAGGCTCAGAATTGGCTGCGTTAAAGACTGTTGGTTGAGCGTCTTCATCCGGCGAATATTTATTTATGCCCACCAGTATCTTCTCCTTTTTTCGATATGCATCAATTTTCTGTTGGCGGGAAGTAGCTAATAACCCCTGAATAAATCCGGATTGCAAGCAGGCGTGAAAGCCACCCTTTTGTTCAATTTCCTGAAATAATTTCCAGCTTTCTTTGGCTAAGGAATCCGTGAGTACTTCAATATAATAGGAGCCTGCACCGGGATCGGCCACTTTATTTAAATAAGATTCCTCCTGCAGAATGAGCTGTGAATTTCGTGCAATCCGGGACGCGAAAGAGGTGCCATCTGCAAAGTGTTCGTCAAATCTGTGGACGGCAATCGCCTCACATCCACCGAAAGCGGCCGACATAGCTTCGGTTGTAGTGCGAATCATGTTATTGTGGGCATCCGTTTTTGTCTTATTCCACAAGCATGTTTCCGCGGTTATATAAGGGGAGTGTTTAGTGATTCCATATTTAGAAAGCACTTCCTCCCACAAAAGAGTGAAAGCTCGAAATTTGGCAATTTCTAAGAAATAATTAGGGCCAGTGCAGAAATTAAAAAACAGGTGGGAAGCAGTTTCTGTATTCAAGCCCAGATATTCATTTCCCGAAGCTAATGCAAAAGCCAACTGTTGAATGATGGTTGCCCCCGAGTTTCCGTAAATGGCATTATCAGAAGCACAAAATTGAATCCACTCAGAAGTGGAGTTTAAATGATGGTCAATATCTGAGAGAGCCGGAAGCTTTCCGCTACGCAATGCTTCCGCAAATAAATCAGACCGAAATTGCACGTTCAAGGAGTCGAGATTTAACGCTCGTTCTTCTGCTATTTCCTGAAGCCATTGGGCGATCTTTTCATTAGAAAGTGAAAGGCCAAATTGTGTTGAAATAAGCTCTATTCGAATATCCTGCAACAGCGCTTTAAGTTCTGCCTTGCCGGCAAGGGCGGTCGATGGCAATTCAAATAAAAGTCCGGTAGCCCCATTCTCTAATGCATGAAGGGCGTGCTCGTTAGCTGATTTTATATTAGGGTTTTGGATGATTTCGACCATCTTCCAGTCGGCCTTGCCTTGAAATACTTGGGGTGCGTGAGCAAGTTCTCCAAGATTTTCCTTACGATAAAAAGGAAGAGGTTCAATCCCCTCGCCCGATTTCCAGCGTAAAATTTCTTTGTAGTTTTTACCTTTGAGATCTTTTTGAATGATGGCTTCCCATTCATCGGTAGCAACCGGTGGAAACTCATCAAAATGAAGCGGGTCTTCGAAATTTAGTTTTTCCAAAATTAAAAAGGGGATTGGTTATTTTGCAATTATAACTAAAATAAAGAGCATAAAAGTTCTTTACCAACTATGTGTAAAAAATACGGTTTTAATTAGCAAAAAAGCGCTTACAATTTGTATATTGGTTTCAACATTCACTCAAACAACTGTACGAATCGGATTAGATGGAACAGACGGAGCAATTAATTCCACCTTTAACGCAACTTACTGAAGATGAGCAAATGCTGAAAGAAGCGGCAGCTGATTTTGCAATGGCATCTATTAAGCCTTTAGTAGAGGAAATGGATGAAAATGCAAAATTAGATCCGGATTTGATTAAGCAGTTTTTTGAAATGGGGTTGATGGGTATCGATGTCCCTGAGAGGTATTCCGGTGGCGGTGGCACGTTTATGATGTCGATCTTGGCGATTGAACAGATCTCGCACGTAGATGCTTCAGCCGGAGTGTTTATGGATGTACAAAACACGTTGGTTAACAATACATTTGTTAATTTTGCTTCCGAAGAGGTGAAAGAAAGGTACTTGCCGCAGTTAGCTACAGAGAAAGTTGGAGCTTATTGTTTGTCTGAAGCGGGTTCCGGTAGTGATGCTTTTGCATTGAAAACATCGGCCATTAAAGATGGAGATGATTTCATTTTAAACGGGGCCAAATTGTGGATCACCAATGCAAACGAAGCAGACATCTTTTTGGTGATGGCCAACGTGAATCCGGATGCAGGATATAAAGGAATTACGGCGTTTGTGGTAGAACGTGGAATGGATGGATTCTCCATTTCTAAAAAAGAAAATAAGTTAGGCATACGCGCCAGCTCAACCTGCGAGATTCTGTTGGATAACTGTAGAGTTCCTAAAGAAAATGTGGTAGGTGAAGTTGGGAAAGGATATAAAGTAGCCATGGAAACGTTGAATGAGGGGCGTATTGGTATTGGAGCCCAAATGATTGGTATTGCACAAGGCGCTTTTGATGCCGCCTTAGCTTACGTGCAAGAACGTAAGCAGTTTGGTAAAGCGATTTCCGAGTTTCAGGGCATTCAGTTTCAACTTGCACGCATGGCAACCGATATTGAAACGGCTCGTTTGCTGGTGTACAACGCCGCCCGTAAGAAAATGGCCGGACAAAAGTTTTTGAAAGAAGCCGCAATGGCTAAATTTTATTCCTCCGAAGTGGCAGAACGAGTAGCTTCTCAGGCGATCGATTTATATGGAGGTTATGGGTATGTGAAAGAATATCCCGTAGAAAAATTTTACCGTGATTCTAAGATCGGTAAAATCTACGAGGGTACAACGAACATGCAACTGAGCACAATAGCAAAGTTGCTACTTCGATGAGTGAGTGAGAAAAAGGGGGCTTCGGCCCCCTTTTTATTTTAAGAAGGTTCTGTACAGCTTGTCTTTTGCCCAGTCTCTATATGTTGGCAATGTAAAAATCCGCACAAATGCTTATATGTTGCGGTTTTGAATTCACTGAAGCTTTGGTTTTGAAAAGTCTTCTTTAAGGCAGTTTTGGTTTAGAATGGAAAATACCGCCCAAAAAACGTTGACTATTTAATTCTTATTGGGTTACAACGCACCGAAATCCGATGTCATATTCTTGGGCATCTCCCAAAACCCCTACTCTCCAATAAGTTTTGGCAAGTATTCGG
>JBDNFJ010000185.1:0-3532 GCA_041689895.1 Gracilimonas sp.
CGTGGCTCAACTTCTCTTGCCATCGAGAACAATATAAACTTTACCAAAAAGGTATCGGTTGGAGACATACTGACTGCCGAAACCGAAGAACTTCAACATGGCCGAACTCTTGGCGTGTATAAGGTGAAATTAATGAATCAGAATAAAGAATTGGTGGCGGAGTTTAGAGGTACGGTTTTTAGAGTGGATAGTAAATAGATGTGAGACATAAGATGAAAGATTTAAGATTGCAGAATTTAGAAGGGTAAAAATGAGAAACCTTTGTTATGCATAATTACAAACAATTAGATGTCTGGGATAAAGGAATTGATCTCGCAGAATCAATTTATAAAGCCACCAAAAGCTTTCCGAAAGAAGAGAAATTTGGAATCATTTCTCAGATGAGAAGATCCGCAGTGTCAATTAGCTCTAATATTGCAGAGGGTGCCGGCAGGAATACGGATAAAGATTTCCGGCATTTTTTAAACATCTCATTTGGCTCTTGTTCAGAACTGGAAACACAATTAATAATAAGCGAAAGACTGGGCTTTCTATCGTCTAAAGAATTTGATGAAATCTCAGCAAACCTGATTGAAATTCAGAAAATGATTTACTCATTAATAAAGAAATTTTCTTAAGTCTTTTATCTAACATCTTATGTCTATAAAGTTCTTACAATCAGCATAACAGAAATTCAAAAAATGATTTATTCATTGTCTAATTCTTTAGGCTGAGTACTCATTACTAAATACTATCATCTAAATACTATGGAAGCCTACATCATTGACGGAATCAGAACTCCTATTGGGAAATTAAAGGGGGCGCTTTCTCCCATTCGGGCGGATGACTTGGCGGCGATTCCTATTAAGGAACTCATCAAGCGAAATCCTGAAATTGACTTAAAAGCAATTGAGGATGTGATTTTAGGCTGTGCCAATCAGGCTGGCGAAGATAACCGAAATGTGGCGCGTATGGCCTCACTATTAGCTGGAATTCCGGTTTCCGTTCCGGGTGAAACAGTGAACCGATTATGTGCCTCCGGTATGAGCGCTACGGTGAAAGCCTATCATGCCATTAAAGCCGGCGAAGGCGATCTTTTTATAACCGGTGGCATAGAGCATATGACCCGCGGACCGATTGTTTTAGGAAAGGGATCATCCCCATATTCGGGAACTACAGAAATGCACGATTCTACTTTTGGTTGGCGGTTCATCAACCCAAAAATGAAAGAAATGTACGGCACCGATGGTATGGGATTGACGGCTGAAAATGTAGTTGAAAAGTATAACATCAGTCGCGAGGATCAGGATAAATTCGCGGCTTGGAGTCAGCAGAAAGCAGGAGCTGCACGCGATTCGGGACGACTGGCTAAAGAGATTATCCCCGTAGAAATTCCTCAGCGCAAAGGAGACCCCATTTTATTTGAACATGATGAATTTATGCGCCCCAATACTACCGCAGAAATCTTAGCAAAATTGCGTCCGGCTTTCCGAAAAAACGGTTCCGTAACTGCTGGAAATGCATCCGGATTAAATGATGGCGCCGGTGCTTTGCTGGTTGCATCCGATCAGGCGATAAAAGACTTCGGACTAAAGCCAAAAGCACGAATCGTGGCTCATGCCGTTTCTGGAATTGAACCACGTATTATGGGATTAGGTCCGGTTGAAGCAGCTCAAAAAGTACTCAAACGTGCCGGAATGAAGCTGGATGAAATGGACATCATTGAGCTAAATGAAGCCTTTGCAGGACAGTCGCTCGGTGTCACCCGATTACTGAATATGGAAGATGCAGATCCTCGGCTCAACCCAAACGGAGGCGCTATTGCTTTAGGTCACCCACTGGGCATGACCGGACAGCGATTGCTACAAACAGCTACGGTAGAACTTCACGAAAAAGAATCTCACAAATATGCGCTGTGCATGCTGTGCGTGGGAGTTGGGCAAGGAATGGCGGTTATTTTAGAGAAGGTATAGTGTTTAGTAAGAGATTGAGTTATTAAGTTATTGAGTAAATAAAGTAGTTAAGTATGTATAAGTTATCTGAATTGGAATCTTGGAAATCAGCCAGAGAATTGACACAAATGGTTTCATATCTGATGAAAAATTTTCCAAAAGGTGAGACATTCAGATTAAAAGACCAGGTTATTCGTTCTTCAAGATCCGTTCCCGCAAACATTGCCGAAGGTTTTGGGAGATTTCACTATCAAGAGAATATTCAATTTTGCCGTATTGCTCGTGGCTCTTTATATGAAACCCAAGAGCATTTGATTTGTGCATTGGATGCAGGATTTATTGATGAAGAATAATTCGGCAAAATCAATAATCACCTTCTTCACTGTCTGAAAATCCTAAACGGGTATATTGCCTACTTAAAGAAATCAAAACAAGGCTCGAAAAAATAATATCCTAATCTCTCAATAACCCAATCTCTTAAAACCTATGATTTACGAATTTAATGGATACAAACCGGTAGTTCACGAAACGGCTTTTGTGCACCCTCAAGCGGCGGTTACAGGAAATGTGATTATTGGCAAAGACGTGTACGTCGGCCCAGGCGCGGCTATTCGCGGCGACTGGGGAAAGATTGTGATTAAAGATGGCTGTAATGTACAGGAGAATTGCACCATCCACATGTTTCCGGGAGTTACCGTTATTCTGGAAGAAGCCGCTCACGTTGGTCATGGTGCCATTATTCACGGAGCACATCTTGGGAAAAATTGTTTAGTTGGGATGAACGCCGTGGTCATGGACAACGTGAAAATTGGTGAAGAATCCATCGTTGGAGCTTTGACTTTTGTACCGGAGGGAATGCAAATTCCTGATAGAAAAGTATTAGTTGGAAATCCTGCTAAAATCGTCAAAGACGTTTCTGACGAAATGCTGAAATGGAAAACTGAGGGGACAGGTTGGTACCAAAGATTGCCAAAAGAATTACACGAAACGCATAAAGAATGTGAGCCATTAAGAGAAGTTCCTGAATCTCAAAAGGACCAAGATTCAGACTATTCTACTTGGGGTGAAAAGAAATCAATGTAATAGTAACTTGTTAACCCAAACAGTATTAAGTGTGCTTAAAAAATTAATCAACCCTAAATATTTAGATTAAATGGGATTATTCACCAATAAAAAGAAAGGTAAAGCACCACATACATGGTATCCCGATATTTTACATTGGAGGGAAGGTGATAAAACTTATTGCTGGAATGTATTATCTGCATTAGGGGGCAAACACTCATGGGCAGAATTTCATCGATACGCTTCTCAAGGTAGTTCAATTGCAAAAGCACACTTCACTTTTATTGGGGTAGATTCTGAGGGAAAAATATTTGTTAAAAACGAAAGTGGGAATCTATTAGAATTTGATTTCTATCGATTTATAAAAAAGGCTAAAAATGAAAGTTTAGTTAACCGGATTATTCAAGACCGAGTAAAAGGGACGGAGAATTATATGGAACTGATGAAAGATTTTCAGGAAGCCTTTGATGAGTTACAGGAAGCAGACAATCACCCCAAACGATTAGGCGAACCAAAAAGAAATAAAGAATGAAAGTAAC
>JBDNFJ010000186.1:0-2786 GCA_041689895.1 Gracilimonas sp.
GAGCCATACAATTTCAATACATAAAATTCGGGCTGTCCTGATTTTTCAACGGCTATTAATTTATATATCGTTTTGTTTTGCCGACCTTGTTTTATTCCGGTCTCTCCGCCATTTACATTTTCCGGCTCTATCAAATATTCATAATAAACCGTTTCCAATTCTTCCGAATACCCCTTGGTTTCCTGCTCCCAATCCACTTTAAAAGTAAATGAAAGAGTAGAATCAAATTCATTCTTGTTAAACGCTTTTCGAAACCGCTCGCTTTTCCCAGAGTGTCTCATTTTTTCTTGCACTACCGGGGATTCCTTACATTGTGTAATAACCATTTAAGACGCAATTAGAGCAACAAATAATATCCTTTTTCTATATAGCTTTTTCATTCCGATTCACATACAAGAGTATCCCCAATGCTTATTGTTGCAAAATTTTATAAAAAAGTATATCTCGTCAATCTCTTGCCCACAGGCTTGCCCAACGAAACCACTATCCCCCATTCATACTCTGTGCTTCCGAGGCATTATTTTTATGCGGTTATTGTTTTCTAAGTTAGCTTACACTTTGTACCTTTAAAGGCTAATTATGTCTCAATTTAAACTTCACTCTCCTTACAAACCCGCGGGCGACCAGCCTACCGCTATTGCCGAATTAACCGAAGGCATCCAAGCCGGAGATAAATACCAGACGCTTCTGGGAATCACCGGTTCGGGAAAAACGCGTACCGTAGCCAATGTGATTGAAAACGTGCAAAAACCCACGCTGGTGATGAGTCATAACAAAACATTAGCCGCACAGTTATACCGCGAGCTAAGTGACTTTTTCCCTGATAATCGCGTCGAATTTTTTATTTCCTATTACGATTATTATCAGCCGGAAGCTTATCTATCCGCGCAGGATAAGTACATCGAGAAAGATCTTTCCATAAATGAGGAAATTCAACGGTTGCGACTTCGGGCCACCAGCTCTCTACTCTCTGGTCGGCGTGATGTTATTATTGTCTCTTCGGTGAGCTGCATTTACGGTATTGGCTCGCCCTCGGAATATGAAAAACTCATCCTAAATCTTAAAAAGGGACAGAATATTCCGCGAAATACCATCTTGTATGATTTGGTAGATTTGCATTACAACCGAAATGATCTCGATTTCAAACGTGGTACTTTTCGGGTTCGGGGTGATGTGATCGATGTCTATCCTGCGTATTCGGATGAAGGATTGCGCATTACCCAGTGGGGTGATGAAATTGAATCTCTCCAACTTTTTGATACAAATGACGGCACAGTTCATGATTCGGTGGAGGAATTCCGTGTGTATCCGGCTTCCCATTATGTAACGTCAAAAGCTCGTTTAGAGCAATCGATTGAGCAAATTCGAGAAGAATTGGAATGGCGCCGAAAAATTTTAGTGGATGAAGAGAAGTTTCTGGAAGCCAAGCGCATAGAGCAACGCACGCTTTTTGATATCGAGATGATTCAGGAAATCGGATACTGTTCTGGTATCGAGAATTATTCGCGCTATTTAAGTGCTCGAAAACCGGGCGAACGTCCGTACTGCCTGTTCGATTATTTCCCCGATGATTTTTTACTGGTGGTGGACGAAAGCCATCAAACCATTCCACAAGTTTCGGCTATGTACGGGGGTGACCGTTCCCGGAAAGTGGATTTGGTAGAACATGGATTTCGTCTTCCCTCAGCTATGGATAATCGCCCGCTTACTTTTGAAGAATGGGAGGGCATGGTGAATCAAGCAATTTTTGTGAGTGCAACGCCCAAAGACTATGAATTGGAGAAATCCGGCGGTGTTTATACGGAGCAAATTATCCGACCAACAGGATTAATGGAGCCTGAAATTGAGATCCGTCCGTTAGGAAATCAAGTGGATGACTTGCTGGCGGAAATTCAAGAACGCATTAAGAAGAAAGAGCGCGTGCTCGTGATTACACTTACTAAACGTCTGAGTGAAGAACTAAGTGAGTATCTCAAGAATCTGGGCATCAGCGCGGCGTACATGCACAGCGAATTAAATGCCCTTGAACGTATCGAAGTTTTATTTAAATTCCGCCGGGGAGATTTTGATGTACTGGTTGGAATTAACTTGCTACGAGAAGGAATTGATATCCCAGAACTGAGTTTAGTAGCTATTATGGATGCGGACAAAGAAGGCTTTCTTCGCTCAGAAACCGCCCTCTTCCAGATTGTTGGTCGGGCGGCACGTAACGTTGGAGGTAAGGCTATTCTTTATGCGGATAAGATCACAAAAAGTATTCAAAAAGTGGTAGATGAAACCAAACGTCGACGTATAATACAGGAAGATTACAACAAGAAGCATGGTATCACTCCTGAGACGATCAAAAAAGAATTGAAGCCATTAGTGGACCCGGCACTGATCTCCAATAAAAGTTTCGACTTTGCTCAAAAAGATGGGGAGACGGAACCCGAAGCACTTGAAGTAGTTAAAGTTGCAGAAGACGGCATTCAGTATAAAGCCAGTCCGGCTATGAAAGAAGTAACCTTTGAAAGTAAAGAAAAACTGCTTGACCATCTTCGGGAAACCATGTATCAGTCGGCTAAAAACATGGAGTTTGAAGAAGCCGCACGTATCCGCGACCAAATTGAACAATTAGAAGACGAACTATAAGAATTTATGAAAGGAACCTTCGCATTTTTGAGATCTTTTGCTACCGATAAGGATGTAGCCTCTATTACACCCTCCTCCAGATACTGCGTTCGCAAGCTTTGTGGACATATCAACTTTGAGGAAACCAAAGTGATTGTAGAATATGGCGGCGGAAC
>JBDNFJ010000187.1:0-5197 GCA_041689895.1 Gracilimonas sp.
ACATGCGTTTTGTGATCGAACGAAATTTTAAAATCCGCAACCGTCGCTATTTAGATCTCGATATTTCCCTTACCGGAGAGCTGGATGCTCAAAAACAAACCGGTGGCGACCTCCAGCTTTTTGGAACATTAAACGGAGAGAAGGGATATGTGCGTCCACTTGGAAAACAGTTTACCTTAGAAGATGGGCGCTTCACCTTCAGCGGCCCTATTGGCGAGCTCGATTTATATATTAAAGCGAGCTACATTCCGCAATCAACCCAAAAGGAAGGAACTCCTATTATCCTTTATTACATCATTGAAGGAAGCGTTGATGATCCCACTTTCCGATTTGAAAGTGAACCCCAAATGGAGCAACAGGATATTATTTGTTACACCTTATTCAATAAACCATGCTATGCGCTGGACTCGTGGCAGCAGGTGGTGAGTGGAGGTGGAAGCTCGTCTACGAGTAATCTATTAGTTGGAGTACTTCTGGACCAGTTTGAGTCGCTGGCTACCCAAGAATTGGGTATTGATGTGGTCGAAATTGATAACTCGCGGGCCGGTTCCAATAGCGGAACTTCCATCAAAACAGGATGGTACCTAAGCCGCCGGACATTTTTCGCCATTATTAATGAGATTAGCGGCTCCGATCCAAAAACACTGTTCATCCTGGAATACATGCTTAATAAAGACTGGGATTTGATTATCACGCAGGGCGATGATAGCCGCGAGGGCGTGGATATTCGATGGCAGTACGATTATTAAGGAGTCTAAAACATCCCGGATTTTGCTATCAAAAATGCCCTTCATTTCTCAGGCTTACATATTTGTAACCCGCTACAATCACATGATCATCCACCGGAATACTGAAGAGCTTGCCACATTCTGAGAGACGTTTGGTTAGCTGGATATCGGCCGAGGAAGCTTTGTTATTTCCCGAAGGATGATTGTGGATGAGAATGATAGAGCTGGCTTCATTCAAAATAGCTTGCCTAAACACCTCAGCAGGATCTACAATAGTTGCTGTTTTTCCTCCGGAGCTAATCTTATTGAAACCAACAAGGACTTTCGAATTGTTTAAGTACGCCACCAGAAAAGCTTCATTCGTTAGATGGCGAAGTTTGGGCGCGAAATAAGCATTTACATCTTCCGGTGAAGTGATTTGTATTTCTTCCCCCAAACCGGCCACCTGAATGCGGCGTGCCAGCTCAAAAGCCGCTTCCAGCGTGATGGCTTTTACTTGGGCTATGCCCGGAATTACTTTCAACGCTTGCCAATTTTTGCCTGCCAAATTATGTATGCCATCAAATTGACTAAGCAAAGCTTTAGCCGTTTCAATAACGTTAAGCTTCTTAGTTCCAGTTCGTATCAAAATGGCTAACAGTTCCGAATCGGAAAGGGAGTCGGCTCCGTAACGCATTAGTTTTTCCCGGGGCTGTTCATCGGGCTGCATGTCTTTGACGCTTCGCTGATGAAAATGCTCTACCGAAAAGGATTCTTCGTGTGACATGGTGCTCTGAATTTGGTTATTTTTTATAGTCAGAGCGATGAGAAAGAGATTCCTTACAAAATTATTTTTTGAGTGATGGAAAACAGCTTTTAGTGCTTGCAGAGATTGAATTTTCAGATTATCCAAATGGACTAATCTTTTGAAAATGCCAGAATATCTCCGGGCTGACAATCTAACACTTCACAGATAGCTTCCAGCGTAGAAAAACGAATAGCTTTTGCTTTTCCAGTTTTCAGGATCGATAGATTGGACATAGTAATACCTACCTGCTCCGAAAGTTCGGTTAGGCTCATCTTCCGTTTGGCCAGCATCACATCCAGATTTACAATTATGGCCATAGTTACACCGTTAGTTTTTCTTCTTCATACATACGCGTGCCTTCTTTAAAGACGTAACCCAATGCCAAGAAGCAAATCCCTTCCATCATATAGCTTCCGAATAGTCCTATTGGGGAAAATTTATATCCCTCGATTAATACCAAATCCCCAAGTAAAGAGGAGGATAAAGGACCTATCAAAATATTTAGTACTGAAAATAAAAATAGAATCCACCCGATGAAGTATAGATACTTAAAATTTTGAGAATCAAAAGCATTCCCTTCTGCTACGTTTTTGAGCAGCTTGATGAAAAAGAAAAGTGAAATCAAAAGTATGGTAGATTTATATATTTGTAATCCAACATAAGACAGAAGAATATTCGCATGATTTTTGAAGGAGGCACTAATACCAATTTCCGTATGTACGGTACTGTTCATGTGAATAATAAGCTGCGGCTCAACAATGGATTGTAAGCCTTCAATATCTTCCGTATTTAAAATGACGGGCACATTTAAAAGATAAAAGGAGTCATTACCCTCGAAATAATTATACGCATTAAAGAGCAATATTATAGCCAAGTTCACAAAAATGAACCCAAACCCTAGCCAACACATATAGTATAGAAAATAGGCTAGCGTCCAGTCTTTCTTAAATTTTAATATAAGGGTAGAATTTGTTTTAGTTCAACCCAAACAAAAGAATATATATTCTGAAAAGCAATAGTTATTTATTGCTTATCAATAATTAATATTTGTTAAGCAATGAATGATTAATAAATAAGCTTAACCTAATCCATGTTGGGCTTCAGAAATTCCTTGCTAAATTTTTGATTTTCTAAGAGAACAATGACTCTTCTTCAATTACTTAAATTTCCCGCTTTCGCTGAGAGACGCTATTGGCTGAATAGTGGGCTGGTTGTTTTGAGGCAAGAAAAAACCCACTGCTGTTATTCCAACGTAGGGTGAATTGTAATCACTGATCAAACCGAGGTTGTGTACAGTGAAAGGCTTTGCTATAAAATCAAACCACTCAACAAAGCAAATGTTAGCTTAAGCTTTCTAATCCCTTATCAAGCCGGCTCATTGCTTCTTCCAAGTCTGACATGGAAGCCGCGTAGCTGAGACGAATGCCGTTTGGTTCTCCAAAAGCATCGCCGGGCACCAGCGCCAGCCCAAATTCATCCAACAAATACAAGCATAAATCTGTGGAGGAATTAATGGCGAAGCTGTCCGGTTTTTTAGTTCCTATGTAATGAGAAATATCCGGGAATACGTAAAATGCTCCGCCGGGCGTAAAGCAGCTTACTCCTTCTAAAGCATTCAGGGTTTTTACTAAATAATCGCGGCGCTTTTTAAACTCGGAGCGCATGTTTTCAACATCATCCAGGTTTCCTTTATAGGCTGCTTCCCCTGCTTTTTGAGAAATAGAAGAAGGAGCCGATGTTTCCTGACTTTGGATTTTAGAAACGGCATTCACAATTTCATTAGAAGCCGCCAAATATCCCAATCTCCAGCCCGTCATCGCAAATCCTGTCGAAAATCCATTAACCAAAACTACGCGTTCTTTCAGGTCGGGCGCTACATTTAAGATGCCCACATGTTCTCCCTCAAACACGATGTACTCGTAAATCTCATCTGAAATCACATAAATATTCGGATGCTTTCTCAGTACATCAGCTAAACCTTTGAGTTCATCTGCACTATATAATGATCCGGTTGGATTTGATGGCGAGCACAAAATAAGCGCTTTGGTTTTATCGGTAATCGCTTCTTCGAGCTGCTTGGGAGTCAGCTTGAAGTTATTTTCAAAAGATGTGCGAACAGTGACAGAAGTTCCTTCTGCAAGGCGTGTCATTTCCGGATAGGAAACCCAGTATGGAGCGGGTATAATCACTTCATCACCGGGATCAACTAATGCCAACACGCTAAAACCCACCGACTGCTTGGCCCCGTTTGAGCAAATAATTTGGGATGGATCATAATCCAGATTATTATCACGCTTTAGCTTGGCACAAATGGCTTCTCGCAATTCGGGGGTACCGGCATTCATCGTGTAACCGTGAAATCCATCTTCAATGGCTTGTATAGCCGCATCACAAATATGCTTGGGCGTTTTAAAATCCGGCTCGCCGGCACTTAGAGAAATGATGGATTTACCTTGTCGCTTTAGCTCTTTGGCGCGTCCTGTTACTTTCAGTGTTGCGGAGGGTTGTAGATTTTGTGCTCTTGTTGAAATCATAATATTAAAAAATAGCAGTGAGAGTGAGTGTCAAATGAGTAGGAATATAAAAGGCTTCGGCCAACAAAAGTAGCGCAATTCAGTCTTTTACAGACAAGTAAAAACGATGTTGGCGAGATTACTTTATCGCTCTTTTCCCAACGCTTAAAAAGAAATTCCGGTTCGCCTTTAAGGAGGCAAAGACGTACAGAATTAGCTACTTCCGGTCCTTAAACTTTTCCGTTAAAGCTGTGGCTACAATTTTGGGCACAAACGAGCTCATGTCGCCACCCCAGTAGGCTACTTCTTTCACAATAGAAGCAGAGATGAAAGTGAATTCTTCGTCAGGCATGAGGAAAACCGTATCTACTTCGGGCGCCAAGCGCTTGTTGGTGAGCGCCATTCGGAACTCATATTCAAAATCTGAAATCTGCCGAACGCCTCGAACTAACGTATCCGCCTTCATTTTTTGGGCATGATCTACTAAAAGCCCAGTAAATTGATTTACCTGCACGTTCTCAGCCCAGACTTTGTCTTTAATACAGGCTTTGATGAGTTTCACACGTTCATCTCCGCTAAAAACGGCTTCCTTTTTATTGTTAACCGCCACGGTTACAATCACCTTGCTAAAAAGATTGGTTGCCCGTTCAAGAATGTCGAGATGGCCATTGGTGATGGGGTCGAAAGAGCCGGGATATAAAGCGGTTGTTTTCATAAGCTGAATTTATTCCGAATCTACCGGATGCTTTTCAAAGATGCTAATAATGGTTCGCCCATACGCTTTGGAAAACGAGCAATGCGGATGATTGGTGAAATCTTTGTATTTATCATGCTCCAGCATAAACCAGCCCTCATCGGTTAGCCAATTCTGGGAAAGCACTTGCTCAACTAATTCATCCATTAAAGGATAATCGTACGGCGGATCACAAAAAATAAAATGATGCGGTGTTGCCAAACCATCCAGATATTTCTGCGCATCAGCACAAACCACACGCATTTGTTTGTCAATGTTAAACTGCTTCGCCGTTTTTTCGATCAGTTTTACATTTTGCGGATCTTGTTCAACGGAAGTAACGTGTTTTGTGCCTCTTGAAATAGCCTCAAAACCCAGATTTCCTGAACCTGCAAATAGATCCAGAATAATCGTTCCTTCCATAAAAACGCGCGCC
>JBDNFJ010000188.1:0-9222 GCA_041689895.1 Gracilimonas sp.
GCCTGGTGCTCGTTATCACATCCTTAAATGGAACATGGATGAGCAGTACCTTCTTGCACAAAATGATGCTAATAATCCTTACGATGAGAATCTGTTTTCAAGAATTGACTGGATGCCATTTGAAAATATGGAGCCTTATACTTGGGGATTTTGTATCAGTGCTTATAAGGAAGCTTCTTTAGACTCGGCCGAAGCGGTGCAATTGGTAGATAGAGCTGCACCAAAAACAGGCTGTAATGGTCTGCCTTTTTCAAGGATGTTATAGAAGAGGGCTTTGCGCCCTACGCGTCCCTCGCTACGGACTGTATAGTGAGTGCATCGCATCGAGCCAGACAATGCAGTATACTGACTCCAGCGGGCGCCCCTACCAGGCTTTCACCTCGGAGATAATCCGGTCGGTGATCTGCGAGCTTTTAACGGTTTTGGTGGCTTTATCGTTGCGTTTGTTACCGGCCTCACGCTCCTTACTGTTAATGTGTCCGTCCATCTTTGCCTGCAGAGCGGCTTCTAAAAACCCTTTGAGCATCGGTGCAAAAGCCTCGCCTTCACCAAATAAGGGCTTTCCAGTTTTAAATTGTTCTAAGGCTTTTGCTTGTAATTGATCGAGTTCTTGTTGTGTCATGATTTGTCTAAGTTAGTGTTAGGTTAAATTACTTAGACAGAGTTTGATTCACACTCCCCTAATTATGCCTTCTTTAACGTAAACCCAAAAGTTGAACCAACCCCAACCGTACTTCTTACGTTTACCGTTTGATTATGGGCTTCAATGATATGCTTTACAATAGATAATCCCAATCCGGTGCCGCCCTGTTTCCTTGAACGATTTGTATCAACCCGATAGAAACGCTCAAATAATCGGAATAGATTTTTCTTCTCTATGCCAATTCCATTATCCGATACCTCTACCAACACATTCTCATCCATATCATAATAACCGATTAACGTTTCGCCCCCTTCTTTACCATACTTAATAGAATTAATAATCAAATTAATTAATACCTGCCTGATTCTTTCTTTGTCCGCCATTACTATATAAGGAAAAGTACAACCGTCTTTAAATCCAAGTTTAATATCACAGGAATCTGCCCGCATTTCTAATGAATCCAAAACTTCACCTATCAATTCATAAAGGTTGAATTTCTCTATTTCAAGGTTTAATGTGCCGCTTTCAATGAGGGAAATCATTTCCAAATCTTCAATTATTATACTTAATCTATTTACATTTCTTACGGCTTTATGCAAATACTCCATATTTACTTTATCATCTTTAATACCCCCGTCAATAAGTGTTTCAATGTATCCTTGAATATTAAAAAGAGGTGTTTTTAACTCGTGAGAAACATTGCCCAAGAACTCTCTGCGGTATGCTTCCATTTTTTCTAACTGTTCTATTTCCTGGCTTTTACTTGTAGCCCACCGGGTAACCTCCTGCTCTACGTCTTTAATTACATCATCTTGTAAATGAACCTTTCCTCCGTCGTTATTTTTAGGCGATTTAAGCTCATAAATGGTTTTATAAATTACTTTTATCTTCCTATAAATAAATTTTTCCAAAGCATAATAAAACACAAAATAGCCGAGCAAGAATAAAATACAGGGAAATATCAGTACGATATATCCGTTTATTGCTTCATTGTAAAAACGTTTAATTAACAACAGGATAATGAAAGCAAATAATGAAAGTAATCCGGTAGCACTTAAGGTAATTTGCTTTGGCGTGGGATTTTTCATAATTTTTTTAATAGCATTTATTTAAAGGTTGAATGCGTAGCCAATACCCCTACTTGTTTTAATATACTTTACTCCAATTCTTTCGCGCAGTTTCCTGATATGAACATCTAAAGTACGTTCGCCGACTATTAAATTACTGCCCCATATCTTTAAATAAATTTCCTCTCTGGTAAAAACCCTTCCCGGTTTTGATGCCAGTAGTAGCAGTAAATTAAATTCTTTCTTAGGTAATCTTATTATTTTATTTCCCTTCTTAATCAATCTTTTTTCATTATCAATTGTTATATCTCCTACACTTATTATATCCCCTGAGTAATCAAAACCCTGCTTTCTTTTCAATAACGCCTTAATTCTCGCTATAAGTACTCTTGGTCTGATTGGCTTTGTGATATAATCGTCAGCTCCCACATCAAAACCGGCAATTTCTGAATAATCCTCACTTCTTGCAGTTAAAAAAACGATTAAAGTAGTTGCAAATTGAGACATTCCCCTTAACTGTCTGCAAACTTCAACACCATCCATTCCCGGCATCATTATGTCTAAAACAATTAAATCCGGCAGGTCTCTTTTTGCTACTTCAATTGCTTCATTTCCATTATTAGCAGTAAAAACGGCATAACCTTCTTTCTCAAGATTATAACGGAGAAATTCGAGAATATCCGGCTCATCATCTACTATCAATATTTTCACAACAGTTTCACTCATAATTGAAGGTAAAATACCTTTCTTAATTAAACTTTAGGTTAATCCCATCTTAATTTAATATGAAGTTTTCATAATTACGCTCTTAAAAATTAACAAAAGCTTAAGTACCGTTTAATTTTCAGTTTAGACAGCCCACTTACTTTGCCTCAACAAAAATTAAGGACAAAAAATTAGAAAATGATGGGAAAAAGAAAAATATTTTTAGCAGCATTATGTATGCTGATTACTTCCTTAGCTCATGCACAGGATGAAAGTTCTTTTAAAATGAAATGGGACAATGGCTTTAAACTCGAAAGTGCGGATAAAATTTTTATGCTGAAGTTCGGCGGTAGAATCATGTGGGACAATGCCTTCTTTTTTCAGGACGATTCTCTTGAAACCAATTTTGGTGCATTAAATAATGGCACGGAATTCCGTAGGGCACGTTTCTATAATTCGGGTACCGTGTATCAAAATATAGCATATAAAATACAACTTGATTTTGCAGGTGGAAAAATAACTTTTAAGGATGTGTTCATCACCATCAAAGGAATTCCTGGCGTCGGAGATCTGAGAGTGGGCCATTTCAAAGAACCGTTCCGCCTCGAAGCATTAACCAGCAGTAAGTACATCACTTTTATGGAACGGGCACTCCCCATCGAAATCGTGCCAGAACGGAACACCGGTTTTATGCTATCAAACGAATTTCTTAACAAAAGGCTAGGATGGCAGGGCGGACTTTTTCGCCGGTCAAACAGTGCGGGTAACGATGCTAAAGCCAATGATGGTTACGCTATCACCACCCAGCTTACAGGTCTTCCTTTTGTGAATGAAGACAAAACTAAGCTCTTGCATCTTGGTGCCGGGTTCAGTTACCGTAAACCGGAATCACGCGAATATGAAGTAGAAGCACGACCTGAATCGCATCTTGGCAACAAGTATGTAAACACCGGAGCGATTGCCGATGTGTTTGAAATCCAAATGTTCAATGCAGAAGCTGCCGTTGTAATGGGCCCATTCTCATTACAGGGCGAGTACACCAAAAGCAATGTAGCTACAAAGGCCACAATCTCCGAAAATTATGTGTTCCGCAGTTATTATGCAGAAGCCAGCTACTTTCTAACAGGAGAAACCCGGAAGTACAAAAACTCGTATGTCGGCTTTGGTCGTGTAAAACCTAAAAATAATTTTAGCAAAGGGGAGAAAGGCAGGGGAGCTTGGCAGCTTGCACTCCGTTACTCTGCCATTGACCTGAACAGTGGAGACCCTAATACAACCGGAATCGGAAGGGGTGAACTGGCAGACATCACAATAGGTATCAACTGGTACCTCAATCCGGTCACCCGTATAATGCTCAATTATGTGCTGGCTAAGCTAAAAGATCAAGGCAGCGCCGGTATTGTTCAAATGAGATTCCAAATTGATTTTTAAGAAAAACTTAACCTCTGCTTAAGATTAGCTTAACATACATAACCTATATTTTAAATTATTTAAAAACCCATAAATAATATGAAAACAATAAAAACAATTTCAGTAATAGTATTAAGTGTCGGACTATTCTTTGCTGCTTGTAACAGATCACAACAAAAGGATGAAGGCACAGAGAATAAAGAATTATCAGGAACTGTTCAGATTGACGGTTCAAGTACAGTTTATCCTATTACCGAGGCGGTGGCCGAAGAATTTAGAACAGTCCAACCTAAAGTAAAAATCACCATTGGTTCATCGGGTTCAGGGGCGGGGTTCAAAAAATTTGCCCGAGGTGAAACGGACATTTCAGATGCTTCACGAGCAATTAAAGAGAAAGAAATAAAAGCCTGTGAAAAAAATAATATAAACTACCTTGAAGTAAGAGTAGCCCTTGATGGTATTGCCATAGTTGTAAATAAGGAAAACACTTGGCTGGAGAGCATAACCACTGAAGAACTAAGGCAACTATGGGAACCCAATAGTATTATAAATTATTGGAGTGACATTCGCCCTGAATGGCCTGATGAAGAAATCCAGTTGTTTGGGCCAAGTACAGCACACGGAACTTACGATTTCTTTACCGAAAAAATAGTAGGAGAATCCGGAGCAAGTCGCTCTGATTACAATGCCGTTTCGGATTACAATGTAGCAGTGCAGGGTATCAGTACCAACGAGTATTCACTGGGTTACTTTGGTTTGGCATATTATACCGAAAACAAAGATAAGTTAAAGCTAATAAGTGTTGACAACGGAAATGGTGCTGTGCTTCCTTCAATGGAGACTGTTGGTGATGGAACTTACTCACCACTTGCCCGCCCACTGTATATTTATGTAAATACAAAATCAGCCAATAGAAAAGAAGTACTGGAATTTGTGAGGTTTTACATTAAAAATGCTCCGGAACTATCTAAAGATGTAGGATACATTCCATTACCAACAGTAGAATATAACGTCGTCTTAACCAAGCTCGATGCACTTGCAAACTAATTTTCCTGTTGATTTAACGAGACCGGGCTTCCTGAAACGGTGTTCTGATTCAATGTTTATATTATGTTAAAAGCAAAGGAATATATTATAGAGAAGGTTCTCTTCCTAAGTGCTCTCGTTACCGTCTTAACAACATTAGGTATTATTATGGTGCTAACGGTAGAGGCAATTGCCTTTTTTAAGGAAGTTTCTGTCATAGATTTTTTGACTGACACCCAATGGACCCCCCTATTCTCCGAAAAACATTTTGGTATTTTACCTCTACTGGTAGGAACATTCCTTACTACCTTCATAGCAATTATGGTTGCATTTCCAATAGGAATGGGTACAGCCATCTACCTGAGTGAATATGCACCAACATCGTTTCGAAAAACTATCAAGCCACTGCTCGAATTATTAGCAGCCGTGCCCACTGTTGTATATGGATTCTTCGCTCTTATGGTTGTAACTCCTTTTCTGCAAAAAATAATTCCTTCGATATCCGGCTTTAATGCTCTATCCGCAGGTATTGTAATGGGTATTATGATTTTTCCATTTATATCATCTATGAGTGAAGATGCTTTACACGCTGTTCCAAAGTCATTACGGGAAGCTGCTTACGGTATGGGATCCACACGATTACAAACCGTGTTTAAAGTAACAATTCCATCTGCCTCATCGGGTATTACAGCATCAATAATTCTTGCTGTTTCGAGGGCCATAGGAGAAACAATGATCGTTACTATTGCAGCAGGACAAATGCCAGGGCTAACTCTTAATCCGCTTGAGCCTGTGCAAACCATTACGGCGTATATCGTGCAAGTAAGTTCGGGTGACGTGCCATTTGGGTCGTTGGAACATAGCACTATTTTCGCAGCAGGTATCTCTTTATTTGCCCTTACATTTATTTTAAACAGCATCAGTTTTTGGATTAACAAGAAATACCAACAACAGTATGAATAATGCTACCACAAACAGAATAAAAGATAACCTGTTAAAATATTTTGGTATAGTTTGTACCCTATCCGGATTAATTGTACTGGCAATTTTTATCATTGATATTTTAATAGATGGTGTGCAAAGAATAGATTGGGAATTTATGGTCAGCTTGCCTTCACGGTTTCCTGAAAAAGCAGGTGTTTTAACTGCTTGGACTGGAACCCTATGGATCCTTTTTTTAACCGCTATCATAGCAATTCCCCTCGGTATAGCAGCAGGCATTTACCTCGAAGAATACAGCAAAAAAGGTAGGTTAGCCAATTTGTTGGAGATAAATATAGCCAACCTTGCGGGTGTTCCATCCATCATTTACGGTATTTTGGGACTTGAAATATTTGTCAGAAGAATGAATTTTGGGGGTAGCTTATTGGCTGGCAGCTTTACCCTTGCTCTTTTGATATTACCTGTAATCATTGTTGCCACGAGAGAAGCCGTCAAAGCCGTACCCAAAACCATTAAAGAAGCCTCTTTTGCTCTTGGAGCTACCAAATGGCAAACCATAAGTAGGCAGGTACTACCTGCCTCAGCAAGTAGCATAATCACAGGTATTATTTTAGCATTGTCAAGGGCAGTTGGGGAAACTGCCCCATTGATTGTAATAGGCGCATTAGCTTACGTGCCATTTGTGGCCAAAACCCCGATGGATGAATTTACTGTATTGCCGATGCAGATATTCAATTGGGTATCACGCCCACAGCACGGTTTTATCATCAATGCAGCAGCAGCCATCATCGTTTTGTTATGCTTTGTATTTGTAATGAATGGCTTAGCGGTTTATTTAAGAAACCGAGGACAGAAAAAAATCCAATGATAATGAGAATTGAATCGATCAAAAATTATAAAATGCAGGAACAAGCAAATGCAGAAACGAGACCTTACAAACTGGCAACCCGAAATGTAAATGCCTATTATGGCAACAAGAAAGTATTGCAGGACGTAAACATGCAAGTTCGGCCCAATACCGTTACCGCATTAATCGGGCCTTCGGGGTGCGGTAAATCAACATTCCTACGTTTATTCAATAGAATGAACGACTATATTGACACCTTTAGGAAAGAAGGGGAAATAATAATTAACGGAATAGACATTTACCGTAAAAAAATCAAAATAGAAGAACTGAGAAAAACCATAGGAATGGTATTTCAGAAGCCAAACCCATTTCCAAAATCTATTTATGAAAATGTAGCTTACGGATTAAGAATACAGGGAATCAATAATAAAACAACCCTTGATGAAATCGTTGAAAAATCACTAATACAGTCCGCTCTCTGGGAAGAAGTAAAAGACGACCTCAAAAAAAATGCATTGGCCTTGTCAGGAGGACAGCAGCAACGCCTTTGCATAGCACGGGCATTAGCCGTAGAACCATCTGTAATTTTAATGGATGAACCCGCCTCTGCATTAGATCCTGTTTCAACATCTAAAATAGAGGATTTGATATATGAATTAAAACAACATTACACTATACTCATCGTCACACACAATATGCACCAGGCAGGAAGGGTGAGTGATAAAACAGGGTTTTTCTATCTTGGCGAACTGGTAGAATTTGGAGATACTAAACAAATTTTCACCAATCCAAAGAATAATAAAACCGAAAACTATATCAGTGGCAGGTTTGGATGACAATAATAATTAATCAATCAAAATGACCCTTTTAGAGATAGAACTAAAGCAACTTAGGCAAGCCATTATTGAGATGATGGCGTTGGCAAAAAAGCAGCTTGAAAAATCAAAAGATGCCTTTGTTAATATGGATACTGAAATCGCACAGGAAATCATCCATACAGAAAAGAGAATGAATGCAATGGAATTAAGCATTGACAGGCATTGTGAAAACATCTTTGCCTTGTTTAATCCGGTTGCTACCGATTTGAGATTTGTTATTGCTATGTTGAAAATCAATTCTGACTTGGAAAGAATAGCTGACTATGCCGATGGAATTGCTGATTATGTTATTGACATAGATAAATCTTTTAGCAAGGATATTTTAAATGCAGTACAAATGAATGAAATGTTTGACATTGCAATTTCTATGGTCAACGACATTTATGTAGCATTTGATAAAGAAGATACGGCGTTAGCCAGAAAAGTATTTAAAGAAGATGCTGCCTTAAATGAAATCAATGCAAATGCCTCAAAAGTTATAAGTGAATTCGTTAAGGAAACCCATACATTATTCCGTTCTTCACTTTATTTGTTCTCTACAATACGAAAAGTAGAGCGGGTAGGGGATCATGTTAAAAACGTTGCTGAAGTTATTATTTTTTATCTCGAAGCCGAAGTTTTGAAGCACAAGAAAAAGAAATGACGGTGATGTCCCTATACTTGTGTAAAAATAGAAAAGGTGCTGCCTAAAGGTTAGATTTGGTTGTCATTATATTGATAACTACAAAAACAGATAGGACAACACCCATGAATAACAAAGTAAAATCTTCTGAGGTATTGAACAAAATCATTAACCATCCGTTACCAGTGGTTAATGGTGGAGGGGTGAAGAAAGCGATTACTCAATGCTTTTCGCCGACTGATCGCGGGCGTTGTATTGCTCATAAGCTAAGAAACCTTGGCTTTTTTTTGACATCGATTTTAATTTCTCTTCTAGATTTTTATATGAGCTCATTGTTATTTCCATTCCGTAGATAAGCATGAACAGTCTAATATCCGTTTTAAACGGAGTCTAAAACAGTAAACTATCATAAACTCAATAATCAGACAGAGTTTAGATTACACTCCCACAATAAACTTATATTAACAACCAGCTAAAACGGTCAATGCTATTCAGGCATGGACACGAAGTGCTTCTTAAAACTTCGAGCAAAGTACTTTTGACAATCATAGCCCATCAGCTCTGCCCACTTGGTTACCGTTCTTATTTCCGGAGCTACTTTTGCCCAAGAACGAGGAAACGCCGAAGCTCGGGTCAGTCCAAATGCCTCGGTAAGCCAAACCATTGGAACTACCGTTGTTTCAGTTACTTATGGCCGACCAGGTATAAAAGGTCGAGAGGTAAAAGACCTCATTAATGATACCGTGGACGGAGAAGTATGGCGAACGGGGGCTAACGAGTCCACAGCTATCACCTTTTCGCAGGATGTTATGTTTGGTGATTCTAAAGCGGAAGCGGGTACTTATTCTCTCTTCACCATTCCAAATGGAGATGCATGGACGATTATTTTGAGTAAAAAAATGTCGTGGGGAACGCAGTACGATGCCGCAGAAGATTACCTTCGCGTGCCTGCTGCTTCCGTTGAAACGGATGCCCCTGAAACAGAATGGTTTATGATTTACTTTGACACGCTATCCAATACCGAAGCACATTTGAATTTGCATTGGGGAAATATAAAAGTAGCGGTTCCAATTTCCACCAGC
>JBDNFJ010000189.1:0-4489 GCA_041689895.1 Gracilimonas sp.
GGATATGCATTAGAGAATTTGACATACGAATAAGAACTGAACCCGACAACCACGGCCCCTATTAAAAAGGTTACCGGAAACAAATCACCGACCAACTCAGCAATTTGTCCCATAAGTACAAAAATGCCGGCCCCAATCATTACTCCTGTACCTAATGATACGGAGCTCGTTAAAGACAGTTTCTGATTATCAATGTTTACCTTTCTCATTGTGGAGTAACGATTTAACAAAACAAATAAGGCTTTACGCCTGCATGTATTGTATTAAAAATAATTTTAAGTGGTGCCTTCTCCTTGAGAATAAGAGATATTATAAATTGTGGCAACCAGGGCCCCAATCAGCCATCCCAGGATAAAAATTTTCACGAGTCCAAAGAAGGCTTCAAGTGGCGGTATGCTCATCCGAATGATGGGTTCAGTATCCTGCCCATGCAACATGCTGTTGAAAAAAAGAATGGTTCCTTCCCCCTCCCACTGAAATCATTTTTATAATACACCACAAATTCAGTCTAAAAGCAATAGCAAAAATAAGCAGTAGTAGGGCAATACATCCCAAAAGCATCCAAAAAACATGTTTTCCCATGAGTTACCCACAAGCTGAAAAGTCAACCACACATTAGGCACATTTGGTTTTTGCAGACACACATATCCAACGTTGAAATACCAGAAGAGCCTAATTACTCCACCGCCCGACCGTAAACAGAAAATAATTGAAAATAAGTTTGGATACCTCCCCTATACCGATCCCATCTTTGTAGCGTAATTAATTTTAATCATTAAAATCTTATAAAGATGAAACGACAAATTGAAGTATTTACAGCTGGATGCCCAGTATGTGAACCCGTAGTAAAAATGGTAAAAGAAATGGCTTGTAACTCTTGCGAAGTAACAGTTTATAATACCATTGAACAATGTGACTCTAAAGTATGTATTGACAAAATGAAGGGATATAACATCACTTCTTTGCCTGGCGTAGCCGTAAATGGAAAACTGCTTGACTGTTGCAAAGACAGAGGAGTAAGTAAAGATGAATTAATCGCTGCCGGAGTTGGAAAAGCAATGTAAAAAGAAGTTGCTAAATTTATCATCAATACATTCCAAATGCTGTAAACAGCGTTTGGAATGTATTGAATTGAAATTATTATGTTACCAAAAGATTTAACAAAAGACCTTAAAGACCGTCTAAAGAGTATCAATGGACAAGTAGAAGGGGTTATAAAAATGCTTGATAAAAGTGATAATCCAGCTCAAATTCTCAATCAGTTTAAAGCCGTTAACAAAGGATTTGAAAAAGCCCAGCATCTTCTTTTAGACGAAGTATTCAGAAAAACATTGGCTATTAAAATTGCAGAAGCATTAGAAACTTGCCCAGGAAATTGCGGTCAGGAGGAAAAAATTGCAACCATAAGAAAGCAGTTCCCTAACTTAAATCTTTACGAGCTTACTGACAAAATGAAAGAAATTGAAACCATCTATGAGTTTCTAAAAACAAATAATGATAGCTGACAAATCAGACATATCTAAAACTGAATTTAAAATTAGCGGAATGACCTGCGCGAGTTGCGAAGAACGCGTAATCTACGTAGTGAATGAATTAAACAGAATTTTAAACTTAAAGGCATCCTATGAAAACGGAAATGTAATTATTGAGCTCGGCCTAACGAAGACCAATGAAATCGAAAAATTAGTGCTTAAAAATTCTCTAATTTTCATATGAAAGACCGTCTTTGTCTTCTTTTTTATGTTTATTTATAGCAGCCTGTCGGCTTCTGTATATATGAGTTTTAGCATCTTCAATCAGTCCCAACGATTTTTTTCGTGAGGCCCATATCCATACACTCAGCGTAATAAGCAATGCGCCAAGCCAAAGAATAACCAACCAGCCGGTGCCCAAAATTGTAAGTTCGTCCATGAGTGTTTCCTCCAGTTGTTATAGTTAAAATTTCGTCTGACAACAGCATTCGTGTCCGGCAGAAGGATTAAAGGTGGACTAATTAGTGATTATGCTTATGATCCCCTTCTTTCATGTCATTCATATCCGATTTCATGCCTTCCTGCATCATCTGCATGCACATCATGTGCATTTTCATCATGGATGAGTCGTCGCCCATCATCTCTTTCATTTTGGCGTGATCCATCCCCTTGCCTTCCATCATGGCCTTCATCATCTGCATGTGTTTCTGCATGCGCTCTTTTATTTCGGGATTATTCATCATTTTCTAATGCATCTGCTGCATATTCATGTCGCCGCCCATCTTCATGTTTTGCATCATAGACTGCATCATCTGTTTGCGCATTTCCGAATTCTGCGCCATGTGCTCCATCATCATGGATCGCATGGTCGAGTCCTGCATCATTTCCATCATCTGTTGTTTTTTTTGGCTCATATCTTTCTCTGTTTGCTGGGCAAAGCCTGCGCTTGTAAGTAGCAGTAAAGAAACCATGAGTGCGAAAGTTGTGGTTAAGCATTTCATAATTGAGTTTTTTTGGATTATATCCAATTGTTATAGCGTTTTGATTACCTTTGCTAAATTGGTTTGAAACCGCTTGCATCGAAGCTACCGGGTTCACGGCCGATACCTCTACGGACCCATTTTCGTTTTTTTCTACAATGACATTGCAGGGCAACATCACCCCGATTTTGTCTTCGGCCTAAAGTGCTTTATGGGCAAAGCCTAGATTACAGGCTCCCAATATTTTGTATTTCTTGAAATCCACCTCCAGCTTCTTTTCCAGTGTTTCTTTGACATCAATTTCAGTCAAGACGCCGAAACCTACGTCTTATAGAAGCTTGGTAACTTTTGTTATGGCCTGATTGAAGGATAGATCTACGGTTTTCGAAATGAAGTATTCCATGATATTTTGTTTTGATTTAATGCAATTTCAATATTCTACCATAACATAATGCCAACATGCTTAAGGAAATCTTAAAGTTGTATAAATAAATTATTTTATTAAGAGTATAAGTACCTTTTTTCTCATCTCGTATCGGTTAGCTTGTTCAAGGGGAGTGACAAAAGTGATCCCATCACCTTTCGCCTGTTCATCTCTAACCTGTGATGTATGCTTTGATAAGGTTCCATTGTAATCGCTGATTTTTAGCGTTCAATTTTAAGAAAACGGGCATTGATGGCCACAATAACCGTACTGAGCGACATCAGAACGGCTCCCAATGCAGGGCTCAGAATAATGCCGTAGGTGTACAACACCCCTGCGGCCAGCGGAATGGCAAAAGCATTGTAGCCCGTAGCCCACCAAAGGTTTTGTACCATCTTACGATAAGTGGCTTTGGCCAGGCTAATAAGGGCAGCTACATCTTTAGGGTTACTTTGGGTTAGGATGATGTCGCCGGTTTCCACCGCCACATCAGACCCGGCCCCGATGGCGATACCTACATCCGCCTGAGCCAATGCCGGAGCATCATTGACCCCGTCGCCGGTCATGGCTACCTTCAGTCCACGATCCTGAACTTCTTTCACTTTGGCTGCCTTTTCTTCCGGCAGTACTTCGGCGAAGAAGTCGTCCAGCCCCAGTTCATTGGCTACATAAGCGGCAGTCTGCTTATTGTCGCCGGTTAACATGATGCACTGGATGCCCATTTCATGGAGGCTTTGAATGGCTATTTTCGAATCTTCCCGGATGCTGTCGCCCAAGGCAATAGCACCCTGTAGTTGATCATCAATGAGCACAAATACGACCGTCTTCCCCTGGCTGGAAAGCGCTTCGTATTGCTCAGTCGGCAGATCAATATTTTGTTCGCGCAGGTAGCCGGGACTTACCACTTTCACCTGCTTGCCATCCACACGACCTTCAATGCCTTTTCCTGTAATAGAATTAAATTCTTCTACTTTCATCAGGCCATCGGTGGCTTTTACAATACCCGTTGCAATAGGATGTTCGGAGTTTTGTTCCAGCGATCCGGCCAGTCTTAAGAGCTGGTCTTTGTCGTCATTTCCATTTAGGATAAGCACATCAGTTACCCCGAATTCGCCATGTGTGAGTGTACCGGTTTTGTCAAAAATGACAGCCCCGAGATTACGGGCTTCTTCAAAGGCGGTACGGCTACGAATCAGGAAGCCATTTTGAGCGGCTAGGCTGGTAGAGACGGCCACAACCAGCGGCACCGCCAGCCCCAGGGCATGCGGACAGGTAATCACCATAACAGTAACGGTGCGCTCCAAAGCAAACACGAAATCCTGAGTGGTGAAAAACATCCATGCGAAAAACGTAGCAGCACCAGCGCCCAACGCTATAATAGTCAGCCAAAAAGCTGCGCGGTTGGCCAGGTCCTGAGTACGCGACTTGCTCTCCTGAGCCTGCCGCACCAGGTTGATGACTTGTGATAGAAACGAATCTTCGCCGGTGCGATTAATTTCAGTAGTCAGCGAGCCCTCGCCATTAATGGATCCGCCAATCACTTCATCGCCCTGCTTTTTGGAAACAGGCTTGGATTCGCCGGTCATTAGCGATTCGTTGACCGAGCTTTTGCC
>JBDNFJ010000190.1:0-14646 GCA_041689895.1 Gracilimonas sp.
CAAATGCTAATGCGGAATCATTTAATGCAAAAATCAAACTATTTAGAGCGAATTTAAGAGGAGTAACGGACACAACTTTTTTCCTGTTTAGATTGGAGAAATTATTTGCTTAATCCCCGTAAATTTAATGTGACCCAAGTTTTGCATACACTAAATCATCGTTTCTGGTGTTTATCTGTGCTTGGGCTTCAGTTAACCTCCGCTGTGCCGTGGTTACCTGCGATTTAGCCGCAGCATAAGCGGTGCTTGCATCATCTAATTTTGATTTTGTTGCGGCTCCTCCCTCATAAAGATCTTTAGCCCGTTTGAAATCAGTTTTGGCTTTATGCTTTGCTATTTCAGTTGATCTTAAATTTGCTTCTGCTACGTGAATTTTTGCTCTTGAATTCTCCAAAGCAGCATGGGCCATATCCACCTTCAAGGCATATTCTGTGGAATCAATTTCCACCAAAAGCTGTCCTTTTTTAACCGCCTCATTATCCTCTATATATACTTCATTTATATAGCCTGAAACTCTGGAAAGCACCGGGTTGATGGTTCCATCGATTTGGGCATCTTCAGTTTCAACATGCGTTTGATAAAATTGTACTTTCTCAAATCCAAAAAACCCACCCACTATAATTATAATCAGCAATATGCTAAACCCAATTACCTTACGTTTTGCACTCTTTTTTGTGGGTATTGATACAGATGTTTCTTCGCTTGGAGATTCAGAATTATCGGTTTGTTCTTCTTTCATTTTAATGAATCGTTATTGTTGAATTAGTAGTTTAGAAAGCCTTTTAAAACATTGATATTAATAAACATTAAAGCTTATTTTTTATATTGATAGGATGATTTATTCTGCATTGGGTTGTCCGTCCCGAAAATCGTTAACGTTGTTGATCATCTCATTAAGCAGGTCAAAAGCTTGTGATCTTTTTTCTTCTGAGAAATCCTTTAATAGGATATCAGTCCAACCCATAGAAATCTCTCTCAGCCTTTTATATTTAGCTATCGTCTTCACCGTTAAATACAGATTATGGGATCGTTTATCTGCCGGATTTTTCTCTTTTCGGACATATCCGGCCTTGTACATCTTCTTTATTAAAAAAGAGGTAGTGCCTTTATCAAGATGGAAATATTTGGACAATTCTTGCTGAGTAGCTCCTTCAAAACGCCCGAGATACATCACTATTTTTAACTGGCCATGGCTTAAGCCCAATGAGTCCAATTCCTTCTGAAAATATACCTGTGCCCATCTATGTAATATAGAAACCAGTCGCCCTATTGACTCTTTTTCTTTCATTGATTTTCCATTAGTTGGATATCCAACTAAGTTAAATACTATATCGTTTCCATTCCAGAAAAAGTTTTAATAAATATTTATTGCAGGTATATATAACCTCGATTAGCCCCTATAAAATGCTTTCATTTATAGAACTATTTACTACTGAATAAGGCTTTAATATTCTCCCATTATTTTCAGAGAATGATTCTAAAGCAGCTTTAAATCCTTATTCCGACTCTTCAATAAGTGAACTCTTTTTAGCCCAAAAAAATTAGATGCAAAAAAATCAGCATTTTTAATAAATTTTTGGAAGCTTTTGTAAGAAAAGAAGTGATTATTGTTCTACTGATGCATACTCTTTCAGAAAGCTCATCACCTTTTGCACGTTTTGTTTTGACCCTATATAAATGGGGGTTTGCTCGTGAATGGCATCAGGTTGAAGTTCCATAATACGTGTATGGCCATCCGTAGCAATTCCTCCCGCCTGCTCAATAATAAAGCTGAGCGGATTACACTCATACATCAGTCGCAATTTCCCTTTAGGGTATCGTTTACTGTGCGGATAAATGAAAATCCCCCCCTTAATCAACGTTCTGTGAATATCTGCCACCATCGAACCGATATATCTTGCGGAATAAGGACGATTGGTATCTGAATCTTCTTTCTGACAATATTTGATATATTTCTTGAGACCCAAATCCCACGAATTATAGCTTCCTTCATTGATACTGTAAATGGGACCGTGCTCCGGCATTTTGATTCCCCGATCACTTAAAATAAACTCGCCGATGCTTGGGTCGAGAGTAAATATTGAAACCCCAAGTCCTGTGGTATAGGCCATAATAGTACTGGAACCATAGAGCACATAGCCCGCTGCCACCTGGCGGACTCCCGGCTGCAGCGCATCCGATTCGGTCAGGGTTGGTTCATACCGAGCCTCTCGCATATACACGGAAAATATACTTCCAATCGACACATTTACGTCAATATTGGACGAGCCATCCAGCGGATCGAGATACACAATATATTTCCCTCCTTTACTGCCCAGTTTTACCACCCCGTCATTTTCTTCTGATATAACCATGCAAGTAATAAGTGAGCGATCCAGTGCAGAAATAAGCTGTTGATCAGCAAAAAGATCGAGTTTCTTTACAGCCTCCCCATGAATGTTTGTGGAGCCGTCGAAACCCAAAATATTGGTAATACCCGCTTTGTTCACTTCACGTGAGATGATTTTTGCAGCCAAGCCGATATCTCGCAGTAATTGAGATAATTCTCCTGTTGCCCCGGGAAACCTGTTTTGGGACTGAATGATGTGTTCTTCGAGGGTTACCAACCTTGATTCTTTTTTAGATACCATAACCTGATTTTATGTGTGGAAGCGCTTTTCCATGAATATAAGAATGTTTTTACAAGAAAAACCGCGGCATGAATAATTCTAATTACTCAATCATTTTTACTTTATCATAAATCTGTTTCGCTTTCATTTTAAGCTCAGATAAGCTCCCATTATTATCTACAACAAAATCTGCAAAGTGCATTAAAGATTCAAAATCAGGCTGTTTAGAAATCCTTTCTTTGATATTAGTATCAGAAGATTGATCTCTTTGAAACGCGCGTTCAATTCTTTCATTTTGATCAGCTAATATCAGGATCACATAATCCAACTCTTTAGGACGACCATTGTTCAATAAAATTGCGGCTTCTTCTGCAAAAACATGCGTTCCACTTTCCTCTTTTTCTTTAGCAAGCATCCGTATCTTTTCCCATAAAACAGGATGCACTAACATATTTAGATCTTCTATCCGTCCTTTTTGAAAAGCTTCCTCAGCGAGATAAGAACGATTTAGATTTCCCTTTTCATCGTAGGATTGCTCCCCAAAAGTATCCTTTATTTTCCGGATGAGCTCCGCATCCTCCTGCATCATTTGCTTGGCAAAATCATCAGCATATACCACAAAAGCACCCAGCTTCTCCCACTCTTTGCAGAAAGTGGTTTTTCCTGACCCAATGCCACCCGTTATACCTACTTTAATCATATCACTGAATAATCGTGGTTATTTTCTCATCCGAAAGCTCAGGATAATCGGTGTTGTAATGCAAACCCCGACTTTCTTTGCGCTGCATGGCTGAACGTACAATTAAATAACCTACACTAACAAGATTTCGCAGTTCACAAAGGGCAACGCTTACTTTCGTGCGATCATAAAATTCTTCGGTTTCTTTATAAAGCAGTTCCGTTCGGCGAAGTGCACGTTCTAATCGATGATTACTACGCACAATGCCTACATAATTCCACATTACCTGTTTCAATTCCTGGCGATTATGAGAAACCAATATCCATTCCTCCGTATTCTCGGTACCGCTTTCATCCCATTCAGGAATTTCTTCTTTAAAATCCAGATGATTAAAAAGTCCGGTAGCTTTTTGAAATGCCCTATCTGCAAAAACCAACGATTCCAGTAAGCTGTTTGATGCCAACCGATTGGCTCCATGTAATCCTGTGCAAGCCGTTTCACCACACGCAAATAAGCGATCAACCGTTGTTTGTCCCTCAAGGTCTGTAGCCACTCCCCCGCACGTATAGTGTGTGGCGGGTACTACCGGTATCAATTGCCGGGTAATATCGATTCCAAATTCAAGACATTTTTCATAAATATTCGGAAACTCTTCTTTCGTTGTTTCGGCATCCAGATGGGTGACATCCAAAAATACATGTTTATCTCCCCCTTTTTTGAGCTGATCATCAATAGCACGAGCCACAATATCGCGAGGAGCTAATTCTTTGCGCTCATCATACCGTTTCATAAAAGCTTCACCGGAGGCATTTCTGAGAATACCACCATAACCCCTAACGGCTTCCGAAATCAAAAAAGAGCCTGCTTCGGGAATAGCTAAACTGGTAGGATGAAATTGCACAAATTCCATATTCTCGATGCGAGCTTTAGCCCGATAAGCCATAGCTATACCATCGCCGGTTGCAACCGAAGGATTGGTGGTATGCAAATACACTTCTCCCGCTCCACCTGAGGCCAAAATAGTAACTTTAGCCAGCATACGATGCACTTTATCGTGAGGCTCATCCAGCACATAGGCACCAAAGCAATGAACTTTATCCAAACTATCTGCATTCAGCCCCAAATGATGCTCGGTTAAAAGCTCCATCGCAAAATGGTATTCAAAGATTTCAATATTGGGGTGATTGCGAACTTGATTCACCATTACAGATTCAATCTCAAAACCTGTGGCATCGGCCGCATGAACAATTCTGTTTTCCGAATGCCCGCCTTCACGACCGAGATCCAGCTTGCCGTCCCTTTTTGTGAATTGGACCCCATAATCGATGAGTTCTTGAATGAGTCTTGGAGCTTCTTCCACTACTAAATCAACGGCCTCCCGGTTGCATAAACCTGCACCAGCATCCAGCGTATCATCAATATGTTTTTGAAAGGAGTCATGCTCCGTCAACACCCCGGCAATACCGCCTTGTGCATAGGCCGTGCTGGCCTCCATAATTTCCTTTTTGGTAACTATAGCAACGCTACCATACTTCGCCGCTTTCAGCGCAAAAGTGAGCCCGGCAATGCCGCTTCCAATCACCAGAAAATCAAAATTAAACTTCGGCATCCTCTAACAGATAAGCTTTTATGAATTCATCCAGATCACCATCCATCACCCCACTTACATCGCTGGTTTCATAGTTGGTACGATGATCTTTCACTCGCTGATCATCAAACACATAGCTCCGAATTTGGGAACCCCATTCATTCTTACTTTTGGAACCTTCGAGCTTGGCTTTCTCCGCTTCCTGAATTTCTTTTTCCAGTTCGTAAATGCGAGATTTCAGCAAAACCATTGCTTTCTCACGGTTTTGAAGCTGTGAACGTTCCTGTTGGCATTCAGCCACAACTCGCTCAGTTCTTCCGTCAGAAAGCTCCCCTTCCCAAATTAAACGCACTGCAGTTTCCACTTTGTTCACGTTTTGACCTCCAGCCCCACTGGAATGAAAACGCTGCAATTCCACCTCACTTTCGTTGATATTTACCTCGATGGTATCATCAATCAAAGGTGCTACAAACACAGAACAGAAAGAAGTATGGCGGCGCGCATTACTGTCAAATGGGGATACACGTACCAAGCGATGCACTCCGCTTTCGGCCTTCAAAAAGCCGTAGGCATTATCACCCTGAACCTCGATGGTAGCACTTTTTAATCCTGCCACATCACCGTCCTGATAATCAACCACCGATACCTTTAAACCTGATTTTTCGGCCCACCGAGTGTACATTCGGTATAACATGGCCGCCCAATCTTGGCTTTCAGTTCCACCGGCTCCCGGATTAAAGTTAACAATAGCATCCCGATGATCATCGGTGCCACTAAGCATATTCCGGAGTTCCATTTCTTCCAACGCCTTTTCTAACTTCTTATATTCAGTCTGAACATCGGATTCTACTTCTTCGCCCATTTCCTGAAATTCAAGGAATACATTAATACTCTCCCTCAAATCATTCAAATGATTCCAGCCTTCAACCAAACTCTTTTCATGATCCAACTCCTTCATGATTGATTGTGCTATGGTAGGATCATTCCAGAAGTTAGGATCTTGCGTTTGATCGGTAAGTTCTATGATGTGGACTTTTCGTTTATCGTAGTCAAAGATACCCCCTGAGCGCATCCACACGCTCATAGAGTTCATGTAAGTGATCTGTATTTATTCCCATCTGTAAGTTTTAAGTCGTTTATCTACCACTTCTGGTAAGCAGAATGCCAATCGCCAAACCGGCTGCAAACGCGAAGCCTAAACCCTGCTCAGGATTTGCACGAACATAGCGCCGTGCATCTCGATAGCCATGTTTTAACTCTCGTTCCAGCCCGTCACGTTCGTAGCGCAAGCGGTCTATTAATACATCATAGGTTTCTTCAGCTTTGCCCTGAAGAGCCTCGGTGGTGTCGTAGATCGCTTCTTCGATGTCTAATTTTTTGTCTTTTGTTTTTTTTGGATCCGCCATGATTTTACCTCTTTAGTTTGTTCGAAAATACAAATTCGTTTGTTAAAAGTCGGGATGTTTAACCCTATTATTTAAACACCATTTATTCCAAGAAATGTTCCAATTTTATAACTAATATTTCAGGTGCTGCTGGTAGCCAGTTGATCTTTATATTGCAGTTCATATAGCTTTTTATAGATACCGTGGTCCTGTACAATCAGTTCCTGATGACTCCCGGATTCACGAATTTCCCCTTTGTGCATTACCAAAATCCGGTCGGCATATTGAATAGTGGACAAACGGTGTGCAACCACGATAGAAGTTCTCCCCTCCATCATAAATCGGCTCGATTCTGTAACCAATGCTTCCGTTTCTGAATCTACGCTGGAAGTGGCTTCATCAAGAATCAGTATTCCGGGATTATAAACCAGTGCCCGAACAAAGCAGATGAGCTGGCGCTGCCCCATAGATAAGGAAGCGCCCCGCTCCTGCAAAATATAATCGTAGGCTTCGGGTAGTTTCTCAATAAAACGGTGTGCTTCTACTTTGTGGGAGGCGTCAATTACTTGCTCCCGTGTAATGTCGGGATGGCCAAGCGTAATATTTTCCATAATGGAGCCGGAGAAAAGGGCATTATCTTGCAATACCAATCCGAAATTGGATCTAAGATCGTGTAACGAGAGCTCTCGTATGTCTATCCCATCTATCTTGATGCTTCCTTTTTCAATATCATAAAAACGCATTATCAAACTAATAATAGTCGTTTTACCGGCACCAGTTGCGCCTACAATAGCGATATCATCTCCCGGATTGGCTGTAAATGAGACGTCTTTTAACACATAATCTTCGCCCTCATTATACCTGAACCAAACGCCTTCGAATTCAATTTTACCTTGGGGATTTGTAATCTTGGTAGGATTTTCTTTCTCAACAACATTGGTTTTGGTATCTAATACGCCAAATATTCGTTCAGAAGAAGCCAGTGCCGACTGCAAGGTGTTGAATTTTTCAGAAAGCCCTTGTATTGGACGGAAGAACTGGCGGGCATATTGAATAAAGGCCAGCAATACCCCGAAGGTTACACCATCCATCAAAGCCCTAGCCCCTCCATACCAAACAATCAGCGCCATGGCTAAACTTGCCGTTACTTCAACAATTGGCCAGAATATGGCAAAATAGAAAATGGTTTCGATGTACGCGTCGCGATGACCGGCATTGATCTTCTTGAATTTCTCTTGCTGCTTTTCTTCACGGTTGAACAGTTGAACTACGTCCATCCCATTGATGTGCTCCTGCACAAAAGAATTCAACTGCGCAATCTTATCCCGCACCTCCAGAAAAGTAGCCCGCACTTTTGCTTTGAACCAAAAGGTGGCATAAAACAGAATGGGTAGCACCGTTAGTGTAACCAAACTCAATTCCCAGTTCATGCTAAACATAAAATAGAGAATGAAAATAATGCGAAACATATCGCCAATAATGGCTACAACACCATCTGAAAGTAACTCGCTAAGGGCTTCAATGTCACTGGTAGTTCTGGTGATCAGCCTTCCAAGCGGGTTCTTGTCAAAATACTGCACATTAAGCGTTTGTATTTTCTTAAATACCGTATTTCGGAGTGAGAAAAGCGAATTTTGCCCAAACCAACGGGTGATATAGGTATTGAAAACCAAGAGAATGAATTCTCCTAATAATGCCCCACCCAATAACGTAATAATCCACCAAAGCCCTTCAAAATCTTTTGTGGCAATGTACTCATCAACCGCAAGTTGTGTAAGTTTTGGGCGAATAGTACCCAAATACGACGCAGAAAGAGTTAGGACAATAGCTAATACTACAAACCCTCGATAGGGTTTTAGAAAAAAATAAAGCCGCCGAATTAAATGGGTATCGACGGCTTCTGAGTTTTGTTTTTTACTCACAAGTAAGGGTAATTAAAATCTGTCAAAATCATCATAGGAAGATCGTGGAGTGATCTTGCGCGGTTTACTTGACTCTGAGTCTTCTTTTTTATCTTTGATATTGGCACTGTATGTGCTACTTCCATACTGCTTTCGCTTTCTGGTGCTGCTACGTTCGCGACTATCAGAACGATCCGAACTGTTACTTCGGGTCCCTTTCGAATAATTACTTCCACGGCTCGAGCCTGAACTTCCGCCTTTACGACTTCGGAAGTTCTTTTTACCGCCGCTTTTATAATTTTTGCGGCCTTTATAGTTTTTACTACCACCGGACGGAGATTTTTTGTCCAGCTCATTAATCTCCACCTTCGCAGTAATGATACCACGTTCGTGGGTTGGATCCGTGAAAATAGGTCGCAATTCGTTTGCTAACCACGCTGGGTAGAATCCATCTCTGGCTTCTTTCAGTAAGTCGTGAGCATTCGTATATCGAGCCGAGAAATGCCCAATTACCAATAACTTGGTTTGTGCTTCGGTAGCTACGCGAGCCGCATCTGCTGTTGAAGAATGTCCGGTTTCTCTGGCTTTTTCGCTTAAGTCTTTGCTAAAAGTGGCCTCGTGATATAGAATATTGGTATTCATCGCCAGCTTTACGGCATTTGGCGTGTATTCGGTATCTGTTACATACGCAAAACTATCGCCTGGGCGAGGGTGGCCAACTATATCATCCGCAGCTACTACGGTGCCATCTTCAAGAGTAATATCATTTCCGGCTTTCAGCTCTTTAAAGTGAGTGTCTTCACTAATCCCCATTTCTTGGGCTTTCTCCGCATCCACTTTTCCGGGCCGGTCTTTTTCTTGAAATCGAAAGCCAACACAAAACTTGCTATGCTTAAGTGGACGTGCTTCCACATAATATTCTTCTTGATCGAATACGTTTTCTACTTCAATATCTTTAGAGATTTCGTGGAAATTGATTTCATAAACCGGATTAATTTCCGAGAATTTCAAATTCCATTCTACATATTTCTTAATGCCTTTCGGTCCCACAATGGTTAAAGGCTTATCTCTGCGCTGTAGCTGTAAAGTGGCCAACAGGCCCAGTAAGCCTGAAAAGTGATCTACATCGAAATGTGAAATAAAGATCGCTTCAATCTTGGATCGTTTAATTCCGGCTTGCAGCATGCGCATTTGAGCGCTTTCGCCACAATCGAAAAGAAATATGCTTCCTTCTCTCCATAAAGCCACCGATGGCAGATGTCGTACAGCGGTTGGGGTTGCCGAGGCTACGCCTAAAGGTACTACAATCATTGTTCTATCTCCCGTAATGTATGTTTTGTATGGGGCATTGCTTTCATACAAGTGGCCCCTGTTTTTATTTTATATATCAGCCAATTCTTGTTCTAATATTTGTTTGTTATACATGGCAGTATAATGTCCGTTTTTCGCCAACAATTCCTCGTGTGTTCCGGATTCTACAATGTGTCCTTCTTCCAGATAGTATATTTTATCTGCATCTTTTATAGTTGAAATCCGGTGACTAATCATGATAGTCGTCCTGCCGTTAAGTTCTTGCCTAAGGTGTTTTAGTATCGCGTCTTCTGTTTTTGTATCTACCGCGCTTAATGAATCATCAAAAATTAAAATCTTTGGAGATTTGATCAATGCTCGTGCAATTGCCGTTCGTTGCTTTTGCCCACCTGACAACGTTATACCTCGCTCCCCCAGCATGGTCTTAAATTTTTTCTCAAAATCCAAAACATTATCTTTCACTTGAGCCTTCTCTGCTGCGTCTTCAATCTCGTTTTCGGTTGCATTATCTACACCAAAGGCGATATTCTCTCCAATGCTACCAGAAAATAAGAAGGTTTCTTGTGGAACAAAACCGATAGACTCACGCAATTTCTCTAACGACCAATTCTTTATGCTTTCGCCATCCAGTAAAACATCTCCTTCCACAGGGTCAAACAGTCGGGGTATTAGCTGCACTAAGCTGGTTTTACCTGCACCTGTTCTTCCAACAATGGCAATATTTTCTCCGGGATTAATCTCGAAACTCAGATTATTGAGCACCATTATCTCCGAACCGGGGTATTTAAACCCTACGTTCTTGAACTCCAAATGTCCGTTAACCTCTTTATGGGTTTTATCTTCTGCATCCTTGATTTCAATCGGTTCGTCCATCAGCTCTTTGATTCTATGCCAAGATGCCAGCGACCGTTGGAACCGGTTTGTGGTGTAACCTAAAGCGGCAACCGGCCAAGTCAGATAAGCTACATAAATAAGAAATTCAGCAATATTTCCTATGGTTATACTACCCTCAATTACCATCTCACCACCTTTCCAAATCACAATTAACAGAGAAAGCCCAATTAAAAAATTTAGCGCGGGGTGAAACAGAGATTCAATCATATCTAACCGGAGTTTTTTCTTACGATAACTTTCGCTTTCGATCTCAAAAAGCTTCTGCTCGCGATCGATCCGATTGTAGGCTTTGATTAATCTGATGGCTGAAAAAGTTTCCGTAGCTCTTCCGGCAAGGGTCGAATATTGCTCTTGTATGATAGTGGATTGGCGATGGATGAATCCGGTAATCCAGTAGGCGAAAATGGAAATTAACGGAAGTGGTATAAGTGCCCACAAGGTTAAATGTGGATTCACTATAAACATCATGATCAACACAAATCCAGCACGCGTAACGGTATTGATGCTATACATAATCACAGGACCATAATAATCCCGAACCTTCCCAACGTCTTCTGTGGCACGCACATATGTTTCGCCCGAAGAATTAGCTGCATAATAGCGTTGTGGGAGATTCATTAACTTCTTCACAATATCATTGCGGATATCGAATTCAATCTTCCTTGAAGTCACAATTAGCGTCTGGCGGGTAGCAAAAAGTAAGATTCCATAAAGAACCACGGTTCCAATGAGAATCAACGAATTGGTGGCTAATATTTTCGAAGCTTCCGTAGAAAATAGCGTTTTAAATATGCTGTTGGGAACCTGTAAGCCACCCTCTTGCAAAGCTTGCACTTTATCCATGGTTTCACGAATCAGCACCGGAATCCATACTAAAAAGAAATTAGATGCAGTCAAGAATAGAGCACCCAATATCATGGTGCTCTTATATTTTTTTATGTATTTATTGAGTTGTTTTAGCGCACTCAAACCAATTTTATTAGTCGCTTAATAATTTTATTTATGCAGATCAATCGTGGTATTGTCCCATCCAATGCCTTGCAAGCTTCAACCCAGAAAGGTAAGCCGATTCAACGGTATTTCCGTTCATATAATCTCCAACCAAAGCAAGTGGAGTGTCGTTTCCTTTTATTTCCATAAAATCGTGCGGCAGTGGATTTGTCGTCCGATTATATCTCCAAAAATGAAGTTTCCTCCAATCTGCGAGTGTCGCCCAGCCTCCCAGAATTTGAGAAAGTTGGCTCAGAATTTTTTCTACAACCTGCTCTCGATCTATATTTATATAATCTTTGGCAAACTCTGAGGTAGTATGCACCACAAAGCACTTTACGTCGCCATTATCTCTTTTAGTAGATTCATTGGAAATCCATTGTATGATTTTATCCGTGCAATCCAACGCATTCCATTCAGGTAAATCTGCCTCATTGAAACCCAACAATAACGAGAATTGGGATTCATATTCTACTTCATCAATCTCGCGAATTAATTTCAGGGTTTCAATTTCATCAATGGTGGTGTTGATTAATGCGTAGGCTTGGCGAGCAGGAGCTGCAATAATTACGGCATCGGCACCTTCCGTTAAAGCCGTGGGAAAATTCAGCATCCAGCTTTTCTTTTTGCTCCGATTTTCACCTATATGCGTCAATCCACCTACTTTCACGTTAAATCGGATGTCGAGAGTTCGTCCGAGATACTTTGCAATGGAGCTCATTCCATTCGTTGCTATAAAAAAGGGAGATTTGTTTTCATAAAGTTGGATGTTTCCTTTGGTGTCTCGTTGGCCAAATTTTCCATCCCAAGTTTTTATAACCTTATTTTCGGTTAATTCATTAACCAATTTTTTAAATTCGGACCCATTTGAGGTGAAATAGGGAATTCCATAATCGAGCTTTTGCTCATTTCTTTCTCCTTTATACAGCGTTGCAAGTCGGCCTCCATATTCCCCACTTTTCTCATAAACTACCACTTCATGCCCTGCATTAGCTAACTCTCTTCCAGCCGTTAATCCTGCTATTCCCGCACCTATTACTGCGATCTTCATCTTTCCCTACCTTATGCCAATTCTGTTCAAGAATCGGCGGTTAAACTTAATCTGTCTCAAATAATGTTACACGGGGCTGTACTGCTTTTTTATCTAATAATGCCGGCCAGTATGCAACTACATCACTGGCTTTAGGTCGGCCACCGGCAAAACCGGTTACCCCGCTGGGCCCTGTTAAGATAAGAGGAGCTATTTCCATCCCAAAGCGATTTAAATCGTTTTTGTTTTGCCCTGAAACAGAAATTCTCATCTGAATTTCATTAAATTCCGTTTCTAATGCTTCTTCGGTCACCGGTTGTTCATTATTTCCGTTATACCCAATGTATTCTTTATTGAACTCATCGAATTTTAGCCCAAGAGCTTTAGCTCGGCCTTCAAGAATCTCGGCCCCTTTTACTGCTTTCTTAAGCGCATCGGGCCAGCCATACACTAAGGTCGCAGAAAGCTTGAAGCCATCATTGTAACTTGCGGATACTTTGTAAGTTGGGGTATCAGGATGGCCTTTAATGCCCGTGATCTTCACCCTATTTTTAGCCGTTTCTTCTACTTCAATTGAGGTGAAATCAGCGATCACATCCGGAGTAATATATTCCGCAGGATTTCCAATTTCATATAAAAGCTGTTCTTTGACGGTCATCTCGCTCACTAACCCACCGGTATTTTCATGTTTCGTTACATAAAAATCGCCATTTGGATGACCTTCAATAATCGGGAAACCGATATCCGTAAAGTCTTCCACTTTTTCCCAATCGGTAAAATTACCGCCCGAAACCTGTGCTCCGCATTCAATAATGTGCCCGGCAATGGTGCCTACTGCCATCTTATCAAAGTCGTCGGCTTTCCATCCAAATTCATAGATCATAGGAGCAAGCGTTAGCCCGGTATCTGTAACACGGCCGGTAATAATTACATCGGCTCCTTTCTGGAGCGCTTCAACAATAGGCTGGCACCCGAAATATACGTTGGCGCTTAGTAGGTCATCTTTGATGTTTGCGATAGGTCTCCCATCATCCATATTCTTTAATTCGTGACCACCCGCAATCAGTTCGTCTATATTATCAAGAATATCATCTCCATCAACAACGGCTACTTTAAGTCCCGTATATCCTTTTTCTTTGGCAATTTTCAGGATCTCATCTTTACAGGCTAACGGATTTACTCCACCCGCATTGCTAATCACCTTAATTCCGTCGTTTTTGATCTCAGGCAACACTTGTTCCACTACCCCCACAAAATCACGTGCATATCCCCACTCCGGATTTTTCATTCGCTGTTTCTGCATAATCGACATCGTCACTTCCGCCAGATAGTCCATCACCAAATAATCAATGGCCCCTTTTTTTGCCTGATTTACGGGTGCGTTTGGAAGATCTCCCCAAAAACCTTGCCCTGATGCAATACGAATAAAATCTTTCATAAAAACTGCTTTATTAATACAACTTAAATTCCTTTTTAATATCGGGATATTTTCAATGCATTAAAATAGAAAAACCTTCCTTTGTTAAAAAGCGGGAGCTTAGCATACTTCATTAGTTTGGCTTTGGAGAGACTAACAACTTTTAACACAGCATAAGAAATCCTCCAACCTCCCATTACAAAAGGAATCAGTGTTCTTCTTCGTTAGATGCTGGAATGATTTCTTCATCTACTTCCATCATTCCACTTCGTATGATTTGATCCCATTCCTAAATTAGAACAGAAGAAAAGTGCTGAATTACATGATAAGAAAATGTGGTTTAGGAGAAAGCAATAGAAAACCATCTTAAATTACTCCTAAAACAAAAGCCTGTCTTATCACAGACAGGCTTTTATAGGTTAATTAAAAAAGACATCTCCCTAACCCTGGTTGTACCCTAAAAAATCCAAACCCTAAAATTTAATCTATATAATAATCGTTAACATTTATGTAGCATGCACTACATAGATAGGTGGTTTTTTTAGAGCGGAGTTTGTCCAATATTAAATAAGTTTTCTACGAAGAGCTTTTGCAACTGCTTCGCTTCTATTGCTCACTTCAAGTTTATTGTAAATATTTCGGATATGATATCTCACCCCATCCACAGAAAGGAAAACTTTTTTTGAGACTCCTTTATAGGAACATCCTTCAGCCAATAATTTTAACACATTGACCTCAGTATCAGAGAGTTCGATTTCCGAATGAAGTGAGCCTTGGAAGGAATTAATCACCTTACGGGCAATATTAGGACTCATAGGCGAGCCTCCTTTATCAGCAATATG
>JBDNFJ010000191.1:0-3048 GCA_041689895.1 Gracilimonas sp.
CCGCCAAACTTGGGATTGCTCACCTTAAATGCTTTTACTGCCGTTGAAGATATTTTTATCGTACTGCAATCAGAATATTTGGCCCTGCATGGCTTATCTAAACTGTTGGACCTTGTGAAGGTGGTGCAGCAGAGATTAAATAATAAGCTTGAAGTGGGAGGGATCATTTGCACCATGTACGATAGCCGCAAAAACCTGAATAAGGAAGTTGTAGGGCACATAAATGATTACTTTGGACCTAAAGTATTTAAAACAATAATTAGAGATAACGTTGCACTTGCTGAAGCTCCAAGTCACCACAAAACCATTTTTGAGTACGATGGTAACTGTGCCGGAGCGCAAGATTACTTTGCTTTAGCGAAGGAAATAAAAAACGGCCACTAAATAATGAGTACAAAAAAGAGTCTTGGGCATAATCCGCTTGCGTATAGCACGCAAAGGCATGCTTCTTTCGATTTTATTACTCCGTCTGAAGACAACGAAGACGATGGGGAAGGGAAAAGAACGGCTCAGAAAAAGAATAAGGTGAATAAACTAACCGTTAGTTATTATTTGGAGGAGCCTTTGGTGAAGGATGTGAAATCGTTGGCCAAAAGCAGGGAAAGCTCCTATTCTGCATTGGTGAACCAATTGCTCAAAAAATCTCTGAAAGATATTTCTACCGATTAATTTCATCCTTTATAAGCTCTCCGCTTTTCTTATTATGTGCCACATACAAAAGGCACTATGTTTCATATTTATCATTCACATTCGTTAACAAAACTAGCCACCTCTTTTGAGGAGGTTTTTGAGTCGGATAGTTCAAATCCACTATCTCCCACATGGATTATTGGTCAAAATAATGAAGTCAAAGAGTGGCTTTCTCTTGCGTTGGCGCATCAAAAAGGGATTGCAGCTAATCTTCGATTTATCTTCCCATCTGAATTTTTATGGACACTATATCGTCTGAAGAAAGAGGATCTCCCATCTTCGTTACCCAGTGATTTGCAGGCTATGCAATGGGCCCTTTTTAAGCTGATCTCAAATAATCAATCGCTATTAAAGAGTGTGCCTTCTTATGATAAGGAGCAGGATAATGCCATGAAGCGATTCCAGTTTGCTGCTCAATTAGCTGATAATTTTGATCAATATCAGGTATATCGGCCGGAAATGATGGAGCAATGGCTGGATAGAAAGTTGGTTACCAAGCAGAGCGATGAACAATGGCAACTCTCGATCTGGAATCACTTAAATGAACAATGGAAAATGGAGGATGCAAGCAAGTCTATACCAAGAAGATCGCAGGCTTTTGTAGAGCTACTTTCTTGGCTTGCGGATGATGTTGAATTGCTTTCCAAAATTCCAGATAAAATGTATGTTTTTGGGCTTTCGCATGCTCCGGCTCCTTTTTTGAAAATTATCAGTAGGCTCGCAAAACATAAATGCATCCACTATTTCCAGCGGAAATCGGATGTGGATAGTCAATCGGATACAGAAATGAAGCTATTTAAGAGCTGGGGAAAGCCTGAAACTGGGCAGTTAGCATTATTACAAAGTATCCTAAAAAATGAACAGGTTGAATACGATGAAAAGAAGATTGAGGTCAAATCAAATTCTGTTCCGAAACTTAAGGTTCATTCTTGCCATAACGGGAGAAGAGAAGTTCAGGTTCTGAAAGATGAACTTCTTCATTTTCTGGATGCAAATCCAAGCTGTAACATCGAAGACTGCCTCATTATGGTACCTGATTCCGACGCATATTCCGGTGTTCTTGAAGTGGTGTTTGAGAATAGCGAAGGCGAACCGGCCATTCCTCTCTCCAGATTAAGTAGGAAAAATCAAACTTCCTTTGAGCACACCCTTGCTGAATTCCTGCGACTACTTTCGGGCTCATTTAAAGCAAGTGCTGTACTGGATTTTTTGAGTTTGGAGCCTGTTCGAACTCGATTTTCACTTTCCAATTCCGATTTGGATCTTATGGAGCACTGGATTCTCGAGAATAAAATTCACTGGGGAATTGGAGATTCAGTTGATACACCGTTTAGTTGGGAGAAGGGGCTAGGCCAGCTCATGGCAGGATTCGGGATGGAGGCAGATTCTTTGGAGGTGTATGAGGGCATAATCCCATTTACCGCAATCAACTCGACGGAAGATGCCACGCTTGTTGCACAATTTCATCGGTTTTTGGCCTTGTTAAAGCAAGCGACAAATGATGCCAGCCAAAGTCATACACCGAATGATTGGCTTCAATTAGTAGAACAATGGATTCATGAATTCATGCAGGAGCCTTCAACACAATCTTCATCAAAATCCGGTATGCTTAAACAGTTGCACCGGTTAAAAGAGCAGGTGGCTTTTTCAGATATTTCAGATGAGCTCCCGTTTAAACTGATTAGAAACTGGTTGCTGGGCCAGCTTGATAGCCAGAAGTCAAATTCAGGTCGATTTGGACAGGGGGTAACCGTGAGTTCTTATATTCCGTACCGTGCGGTACCGTTTCAGTTTATCGCGGTTTTAGGAATGAATGAGGGCGTTTTTCCGAGAAAAGCTATTCGTCCCAGCTATGATCTTATTTATGCGGATCCCCAGCCGGGTGATCGTATCCTGAAGGAAGATGATACCTATCTATTTTTGGAAACCTTGCAGGCCGCGGGAAAACAGCTCCACCTCAGTTATCAAGGACAAAGTCAGCGTTCTGATTCCAAGAAATTACCTTCCATTTTGTTGCAGCAGTTAATAGATGTACGAAATGGTGAATCAAATTCGACCATTCAAGAACATAATCTTCACGCATTCAATAAAAATAATTATGACGGTAGCTCCAGCCGTTCTTTTTCGAAGACTAATTTAGAACTTCTAAAAGCGTTGGAGATTCAACATGGCAATGAAGTGACAAGTAATTTTATCAACCCGAAATGGAAAGGAAAGCAGAGAGCTCAAAATGAACCGGTTCATATATCAGAGCTTATATCATTTTTCACTCATCCCTGTAAGTATTTTGTACAGAATGAATTAGATATCCGGAATTATGAAGATTTCAACGAAATGCAAGACCGCGAGCAATTTAAG
>JBDNFJ010000192.1:0-2201 GCA_041689895.1 Gracilimonas sp.
CCATATAAAGTAGGAGATGTGGTAGTGTACAACGTAACCGACTCTATGGGGAGCAGCCTGCCAGACAGCCGGATTGAATTCGTGAGTGACTCGGTGGATACGGAGGGTAATATCTGGTATTCACTTAAAACGAAAGGGTACCAGCCGGTAGTAAAAGAGTTTATGGTAGATACGGCAAAGAATATTTACGCAACCGGTTGGTGGCAAGGCAATGAAGAACCCTGGAAAGTATTTGATGCCTATTTTGATTCTGGTACGCCCTGGATAGTTATAAATAATGAGGAAGATACTTACGAATTAGGAGACATCCGGACAGTAGTGGGACGGGATTGGCTTTTTGGTGAACAGCAATTTTGGTATAACGCGGTAGGCCCGATAGTGGAGGTACGCTATTATGAGGCAGAAGATAGTACTATACAAGGTTATGATGCTCCAAATAAGATTAGAGCCAAGTGGGATGATGAGTTTGGTATAATTTACAAACACAATCTTCGTACCAGAACCAGTTATGAGATAAAGGGAGCCTTTGTAAATGGGGAACTTCGGGGAGATACCGCAGCTGTTATTACCTCTTCTGAATCAAACCCAGCGACTCCTTCCGGCATTGCCCTGTATCAGAATTACCCGAATCCTTTTAATCCATCGACTACTATAACTTATCAAATGGAACAGCCGGGGCAGGTAACCATCAAATTATACTCCATTACGGGGCAGTTGGTCAAAGAACTTCTACATACATACAATACATCGGGAACCTATAGCTTTCAACTTAACGGGAGTAATCTCTCGAGCGGTATGTATATCCTTAGAGGGAGATTAGGAGAGCAAACAGAATCAAGAACGCTAATGCTGATAAAATGAAAAAGTCAATCAACTTAATTTTAGGTTTATTTGTAGTGAATATATGTGCTTTTAGTACACTTCAAGCACAAGTGATAGACGAGTCTTATTGCCCTATGCATACCATCGAGGAACCAGAAACATCTGCCAAAATGTTTGCATATTAAAGTTTTTATCGTCTATTTGAATTATGAATTCATCTACAATCAAAGTATTAGCTTTTCTCCTGTTTGGTCTTTTAATCAGTGTATTATCGTGCAAAGATAATGGCACAAATCCACCAAGTGATATTCAGGTTGAAATTACCGATGTAGAAGTTCATCCAAATCCTGTGATAACTGGTGATTCCCTTAGTTTCACAGTGTATTCAGATAATAATATAAACTCAGACTATAAGTTTTTATGGAGACTTAATTTAGAACAAGGTAATAGCTTAGACACTGCTACTTCAACTAATGAACTTAACATAATCGCTCCAGCAGATACCGGTAAATTCGAGCAAAGAGTTTGGATTGTGAAGGAATCAGGAGGGCAAGTGTCTAATTCGTACGAGTTTTCGGTAAAGGTAGTACAATATGTTGATCCTTTCTTTGAGAGCGCCGATTTACTGTATTCTTCAATTGATGGTATTCACTTAATGGATACAAATACGGGTGAAACAAGACTATTAGTGATTGGAGATTTACCTCGATGGTCGCCCGATGGTAAGCAAATTGCTTATGTGGCAAAAAGTGAAGGTTGGGATGTTTTCAATATCTTTATAATGAATGAGGATGGATCTGAGAAGCGTGTTGTAAGCTTAATGGATCATAATGGGGAACTAGAACCTCAGTTAGGAACTTCGGCTTATCCGGTATGGTCGCCAGATGGAAAAAGAATTGCCTATTCCCGTTGTGATAATTGTGAAGCAGGGGGTCTTAATTATGAGGTATTTAATGTTGCAATTGATACGTCTTCAGGGTTAGATGAGATTCGTGTTACAGAAAATTATTATACAGATTTCACACATGACTGGCATCCAAATAATAATACATTATTAATAGAGTCTGATGAAAGATTGGATGGAAGCTATAACGATAAAGGTTTTTTTTATGAAATCAACCCTGATGGTTTGAATAAAAAATTGTTTTCCAAAGAAAACAGTTTTTCACTGCCAAGGTTTTCACCCGGTGGAAAGCAAATTGCCTTCATTCTTAATAAGGAAATTTATATTGCTCATCCAGATGGAGGTAATAGGCAACAAGTAACTAATTACGATAAATCAGTTTGTGCACTGGATTGGGCAGGGGTAAATAACAAATTAGTATTTATTCTATCAGATACAGGTTGCGAGTCAGGAAAAAAGAATATTTATACTATTA
>JBDNFJ010000193.1:0-2280 GCA_041689895.1 Gracilimonas sp.
CCGTTCACAACCACATTCAAGTCTTCCAACTTCTCCCCGGTCAGCTTCATGGCATTATACATGCCGGCCAAAGTTACAATTGCGGTACCGTGCTGATCGTCGTGAAAAACAGGGATGGGAAGTTCTTTTTTCAGGCGCTCTTCAATTTCAAAACATCGTGGGGCTGAGATATCTTCGAGGTTAATACCACCAAAGCCCGGAGCAATCATTTTAACGGCTTGAATAATCTCTTCAGTATCTTGCGAAGCCAACACAATAGGAATGGCATCCACATTAGCAAACTTCTTGAACAATACAGATTTCCCCTCCATGACCGGGAGCGCCGCTTCGGGCCCAATATTGCCAAGACCTAACACGGCCGATCCGTCGCTGACAACAGCCACCATATTTCCCTTGGATGTATATTCGTAGGCTTTCTCTTTATCTACGGCGATCTCTTCGCATGGGCGAGCTACCCCGGGGGTATAAGCAATACTAAGATCATCTTTGGTTTCCAACGGCATTTTTGATTGGATGGAAATTTTGCCTTTGGCTTTTTTGTGGGCTTCTATCGCAAGTTTTGCGTAGTCTTTTTGAGGCATAAAATTTAGTTCTTAAGGAAAAGTATAGTTTTTATTTAATGTTCTGTTGCTTCATAAATAAATAGACGTTGAAGGCTATGAAAAGCCCACATATCACTAAAACTCAAAACAGGGTTCTTTATAAACCTATAGCAAGTAAACAAATGTGAGGGGTTTTAATTCACGAATATGCAAAAACTGATAAAATTTCGGTGTCACAATGCCTTTATATAGTAAAGACAGATGAAACACCTTATACACTTATACCTATTTTTGCGGCATTATTCTTTTTTCTTGGCCAAAGTCCTTGATTTCCCAACCCTTCCTAAAATAAAAAAAAGTGCCGAAAATCAATCCGGCACTTCAAAATTGTTTATCAGTTGCTCAACATCTCAGAGACATTAAACGTATTATTTTCTTGGTCAATATCTGCCATCCGATGAGATGGGTCAATAGTCACCGATTTGATGGAAGACGCCGGCTTATCGATCGTAAAGTTATAGGAGGTTTTCACCCACACCCAGTCTTCCAGGATAGTGCGTTTCATGTCGTTTTCGGCGGGTTTTTCTCCTCTCATAAGTCGTAGAGGAATATAGAAAAGCTCACTGCTTCCATCGTTGTACTCCACTACTACATCCAGTGGCATGGGCATCAACCCAATGCGATCCAGCTTCACGGTGGTTTTGCTTTCATCTCCAACTACGGCTGTAATTCCATAATCGATTGTTTTGGTAGTTTGAACGAAATATTCGTAGTACCAGTCTAGGATCATACCCGACTCTTTCTCCATCACATTTATAAAATCGAGAGCGGTTGGATTTTTGAGTTTCCACTCTTTATGATATCGCAACATTCCACGGCGGAAAGTATCATTCCCAATAATGTAGCTCAGCTGATTTAGGAATATGGCTCCTTTTGAGTAAGCCGCTACGCTGTACGCCGCATTGGTGTTATAATGATCGGAATGCGTGGTAAGCGGTTCTTCTTTACCACTTTCTACAATGTAATTATAGCTTCGGTAGGAGCCACTTTGAGGATCTCCGTTCTGATTAAATAAATGCGCCATAGTTTCGGCAGAAGCAAAACTGGTGAAGCCTTCATCCATCCAAGGAAGCAAACTCTCGTTGGTAGCAATTACGTTTTGATACCAGCTGTGAAACATCTCATGAACCGTAACTCCAACCAGACTTCCTAAAGATCGTGCGCCCGTTATAAAGGTTCCCATCGGGTATTCCATACCTCCGTCACCGCCCTGAATAACCGAAAATTGTGGATACGGATATTCTCCAAAGTGCTCATTCGCATATTGAATGGCTTTTACGGTGAACTCAGGAAGCTGCTCCCAGTTTTTAGCATATTTTTCGTTTTGCTCATCCGAGGCACTTTCATCTACCTTCTTTTGGTGCAGGAGATGCACTTTCGGGCCGTTTGGAACTTGAACTATCGTGTGAACATAATCCGGATCGGCACCCCAGAAAAAGTCGAGTACGTTTTTAGCTTTAAAGTGCCAAGTGAGTTTCTCCCCTTTAGGCCGCTTCACTTTTGCGCCTTCTTTTTCATACCCATAGCCAATTTCATTTGGGTTTTGGATAATGCCTGTGCCGCCTAATACATACTCTTTATCAATGGAAATCTTCACATCAAAATCCCCAAAAGTCCCATAAAACTCGCGACCTATATATGGATCCGGATGCCATCCTTGAAAATCGTAATGAGCAAG
>JBDNFJ010000194.1:0-2805 GCA_041689895.1 Gracilimonas sp.
CTGCCGATACTTTTATGGATGAAGCCAAAGCCATTGCATCAAAATTAGCCAATATGCCCACCAAAGGTTTTGGATTAACGAAGCGAGGATTCAACGCAGGCTTTTCCAACACACTGGAAGAGCAGCTACAGTTTGAAGCAAAACTCCAAGCGGAAGCAGGCCAAACCCAAGATTATAACGAGGGTGTTCAAGCATTCATGGAAAAGCGTAACCCGAAGTTTAAGGGGCAGTAGGATTTGGGGTTTTAAGTGGTATTCTTATGAATTGGAGTATTCCTCAAAATATCTATCTCTAAGTAAATCGCCGATTGTTTCTTTTTCATTAGTGGCGCTTCCTCATTAAAAAAGCCAACTATTAATAGTTGGCTTTTAATATTTTGTTAACCTATTAAGATTCTATGATCTCGTTTGATTCGGTTTAAATTCTTATTAGAATTTTCACTTACCTAATTTATTTTCAGGAATAAGCTCCCCATTATTTTTCACATAATGATCTAACCATTCTACCCAGCGAGTCCACCGATCGAGATTTATTTCTTTCGCACCCGTATGGTGGTCTGAGTATGGATACATATACATTGCAGAGGGCTTACCCATAGCATTTAATGCATTAAATAGGCGCCATGAGTTGGTGGGCCAGGTTCCCGTATTTTGATCGTCGGCGCCATGATACATCAACAGTGCTCCATCCAATCGATCTGCCCAGAAAATAGGAGACATTTGTAAATAACGACTTTGTCCGCGCCACAAGTCGCTCCGTTCACGCTGAAAACCCATTGGAGTTAAGGTTCGGTTATAAGTGCCATCACCGGCAATACCGGCTTTGAAGAATGAAGTATGAACCATGGCGTTAACCGTGCCAAATGCCCCATAACTATGGCCGCCTATCGCCATGCGATCACGATCTGCAAATCCTTTGGAGGCTGCACTATCAATAACAACGGTGCTGTTTTGTTGAATGCTCCATACAAAGCCATCATTAGGAGTCCCCCTCTGAGACGAAATTGGCCAATCTGCTTTAATTACAGCATAGCCTCGTTTGGTGAATATTTCTACATCTCTTTCAGGCCATCCATGCTTCACACGAGGAAAGATGTTTTTATTATATCTTCTTTGTGATTTATCATAAGCCTCTTGATCATCATATTCAGTAGGATAATGCCAAATAAGGCCCGGCAACGGCTTACCATCCCAATGTTGAGGTAAAATTACTTCTACCCAAAATTCAAAACCATCAGCGCGCTGAACTTTGAATCGTTTACGTTGGGCGTTTGAAATTGCTGTATTATAATCTTTATTAGCCGTGAGTTTTGTCCGATTTCCTGAATTAACATTGACCAACCAGGAATCTGGATATTTCTTAGAGGACTGCTCGCTAATAACAATCTCACTGGTAGCGTCATCCAAAACAGCTGCCAGCTCCTCGTAAACATCGGCAGGACTTTGATAGATTTGTATTTTTTCACCCGAACGAATTTCAAAACGATCAACAAAAAGGCGAGGAGAATTCTGTTGAGGATCTTCATCATATTGAGTTCCTGAAAAGAAAACGTTCTTTCCGTCAGGACTCATTTGCACCACCGATTGCCCCATAGTTCCTACCTTTTGCAATAATCTTCCGGGATTTTTATAAAAATCTTCGCTGTTATAGGTATAAATTGAGTAGGAGGAATCAGGATAAACGGCAAAGAGCTGTTCTTTCTTTTTGGAAGGTTTTTCTTTGACAAAAAACACCTCCGAATCTTCGGCATACCATACCGATGTGATATTATTTTTTGATGTATATAAAACCTCTTGGCTACCATCATCAAAAGACGGCAACCACAGCACGACATCGTAGTTCTTTTCAACCTTCTCTTTTGGCTCATCAGCAGTTTCAGTGGAGTCTGTATCTTTTTTACCGTCATCGGGCTTGCGTATCATACTCAAGCCATTGCCATCTGGCCTCCAGGTGATATTACTACGCCCAAAATCTTCTAACGGTTTAGCATCAGGAACTCTCGTACGCACCTCACTTTTTTGCAAGGTAGTAAGAACTTTTCCGTTGAGGTCCCAAATATCTTTGGTCCAGGCAAAAGCATATACCGGAACGATGTATGAAAAAGGTTTCCTTAGCGTCTGAACGATAGCAAACTTACCATTTGGAGCTACATCTATATCACGAATCATGGCTGGCTTGCCGATCGGGTAAACCTTCTTGTTAGCCAAATTTATTCTTGCAAATTGCCCGGTGATATAATACTCCAACAGTTCCGCATCAAAAGACCCTTCTAATAAATCCTTATAAGTAGGTACTCTGTTTTCCTCAGCGGTGGTCATTCGTACTTGAGGCAATTCTATCCTTGGCTTTTGAGGCTCAGAGCCACGATTGTCAGGCACTAAAACCGTATAGATATATTGTCCGTCAGCCGACCACATAAACGATGTGTTGAGAGTGGCTAAAATGAGTTTTTTTGTTAACTGAGAAGACTTACCACTTTTGGCATCAGCTACATAGATGAATGTTCCATTTCTAAAATGAGCAAAATAGGCGATTTTCGAACCATCAGGTGACCAAGTAGCATTACTGAAATGAGCATTCTTTGGAGTTTGGATAGCTTTCTTTTTTCCACTTTTGGCATCAATTAATTCCAACCCATCGCCTGTTTGATTGCTCGAATATCCAGGCATTTGGGTGGTAAAAGTCCGACCACGGTTGGCTTTGAAATCAATCTCTAATCCTCCAAGGTTGTACCATTTTTTTGCATATCCTTCAATGGAAGTCATTCCCTCTTCTTCATTCATTCTATAATGCAGGAAGTACTTC
>JBDNFJ010000195.1:0-2027 GCA_041689895.1 Gracilimonas sp.
CAATAAACTTAAAAACGACATCCACATAAAAGCACTATTCAATTTTTTTCTTGCTAATCGCTTCCCGTTGCGTATTTTTGGCGCATGATAAAAGGAAGAATCATACAATCTACCGGAAGCTGGTATCATGTAGATACCAATGATGGCATAGTGAATTCACGACTTCCGGGTCGCTTTAGATTAAGCGAAAAGGAAGTCACAAATCCCATTGCCGTTGGCGATTGGGTAGATATCACCCTTAACGATGACGGAAGCGGGAGTATTGAAACCATCCATGAGCGCGAAAATTACATCACCCGACAAGCAACCCATGGTAAAAGAGGAGAACAAATTCTCGTTTCAAACTTGGATCAGGCTTGCGTGGTTCAATCCATTAAAAAGCCTCGTCTAAAAGAAGGTTTTCTGGATCGTTTTTTAGTAACGTGTGAGGCGTATGAAGTTCCACCTCTTATTATTTTGAATAAAATTGATCTTGCCAAAAGTGGCGGACAGCAATACGCAAGCGATTTATGCGCATTATACACTCAGTTGGGTTATCGGTTTATAATCACCAGCATGCATGACGAGGAATCTATACATCAGCTGCAAGAATCTCTGAAAGACAAAACATCGGCATTTATTGGGCCGTCGGGTGTCGGAAAAACGAGTCTCATCAATACGATGGACCCAAGCTATGATTTGAAAGTCACGAAGGTTTCAGATTCTTCTAACAAAGGGAAGCACACCACCACCTTTGCGCGGCTTATTCCTCTTTCGTTTGGCGGATATATAGCGGATACCCCAGGAATCCGTGAGTTCGGATTGGTGAATATTGAACCTTGGGAATTATCTCTTTTTTTTCCTGATATGTTAGAACCACGTCAACGTTGCCAATTCACAAATTGCACGCATGCTCATGAACCAAAATGCGGAGTTATAGAAGCTTTCGAGAACGGAGATATTGCGGCCAGCAGATATAACTCGTATTTAAACATGTTAGATTCGCTATAAACTAAAATTAACGAATAAAAAATACTCTGATTAAGGTATTTTCTCTCTCAATAATTATGTAGATATTAGGCACATCATTCAACAAAAACTCAAGGAGTACAAATGTTTAACAGCTCTAAATCAATTATGAAATTACTTTCTGCACTTGCCTTTATTGGAATCATGACGGCAGGAACAGCCAAGGCCCAGTTAGGGGACGCAGGTGCTATTTTACGGTCAGGTACGGCAGATGCAAATACCTTGCTTGAAAGTTATATAAGCCCGTATGCCAAAGGTTTTGGGGCTAATCTTAATACCGGATGGTTTAATACGTCAAAAACTCACAAAAAGCTTGGTTTCGACATCTCGCTTAATATTGCAACAGCAACCATACCAAGTGCTGATCAGTTATTTAATGTGAATGATTTGTCATTCACACAACTGGAGCTTATTTCTGGAAACCCAGTAACTCCAACTGTTGCAGGAGAAGGGGCAACCAATACTGAAATGGGTGCTTATTGGGATGATCCAAGAACCCCTGGAAGTAACGATGTACTTTTTTCTTTTGAAGTTCCTGGTGGGACCGGCTTCCCTTATACTTTTTCGCCCATGGTTCAAGCAAGCATTGGCCTTATCAAAGACACAGACGTGACGTTGCGATATATTCCGGAAGTTGATGTTCCCGGTGTAGATGCAAGTTTAGGCCTTTTTGGTTTTGGTATTAAACATGGGCTAAATCAGTGGCTACCTGGCGGTAAATTCTTACCGGTGGATGTTTCAGTACAATTTGGTTACACCTCTTTTAATGCCAATTCGGGTTTCGAAGTAAAGCCTTTCGTACACTCTGACACTTATAATTCCTATCCATCAACAACTTGGGATGGGCAAGGAATTGAAATGGAAACAACAGCCTCTACCTTTAATGCTATTGTGGGGAAAACATTGCCTTTCATTTCTGTATATGCCGGCGTTGGTTATGAAAACTCTAAAACTACTTTTAAAACGCCTGGTTCATATCCTATAGTCACTCCCAACCCAGATTACAATCCTTTTTCAAG
>JBDNFJ010000196.1:0-1157 GCA_041689895.1 Gracilimonas sp.
AAATATCGGGCAATGGCTCCAAAGGAGGTAACTTTTCCTTTTGGGATTTGGGAAACCACCTCATACACCAATAAATAAAAATCATTGGTAGCTTTCTTACTCACGACAGCAGGGTATTAATTGTAGTTAAGGATTGAGAAGCTCCATGTTTAGCTTCCGAAATTTTAACCGCTTCCCTCCCTAAAATTTTATATATAGAAAGTGCTTCGGGATTATCTTTCAGAGTGATAAGATGAGTTTGGATGGTTTTAATATCTCCTCTTGCAACGGGTCCGGTTAGGGCATCCGCTACGCCAAGTTCTTTTATATTTTGAATGGTGTTTTCCATTAAAGGCGTGAGCGCTTGTAAGGCCGTCTGCTCCGATATTTCTCCTTGAGCTGCAATTTTGGTAACTAAATCGGCCAGCACTACTACATAGTTTGAAGCAGCAACCGCCGCAGCGTGTAGAAAAGGCTTGGCCTCTGGTTTAACACGTAATGTTTTTGCCCCCAAAGTATTAGCTAACTCATCTAAAATATTTAATGCTCGTTGATGTCCTTCTATATCAAACCAAGTATCTGTAAAATTGGTGGTAGTTGGGGTGATGGATTGCAGGGGGTGAAAAGAAGCCGTTTCTGCACCTTTCTGCCTCAATGGTTCCAAAACTTGGGAGGTGAGTGTACCAGAACAATGCACTACCGTTTTACCATCAAAAGCATCTTGAAGCGGCGATAGTTCTTCTACGATAGGTTGAATGGCATCATCCGAAACCGTAATGAAAATCCAGTCGCCAAATTCCAATTCTGAAAAATCGGTCCCCGTAAAAAAATGCGTTCCGCTAAATGACTTTTTTAACTGATTGGAAACATTCGAGCGATTGTAAGCGGAAATAATCTCAAAACCATGCTCCGAAAGTATCTTCAGCAAAGCCTGCCCTACCCTTCCTAATCCTATGATGGTAATGCGGGCATTTTTCATATCAGGCCATTTGAAGCTGTGTGCGCTTGGCGTATCCGCATATATTGCCGGCTGATTCAATATGATCTAAGAATTCCACCTCATATCCCCACGAGCGGGCTACTAAAATTCCACTCATAAAAGCTCGAGCGCCTTTCACGGTTTTCTCCTTACTGTTCAGGTAATGCAGCAATCCTGATTCTTTATTTTCTACAACCAG
>JBDNFJ010000197.1:0-14843 GCA_041689895.1 Gracilimonas sp.
CGTGGCCTTTGGGGCGGTGTTGTTATCTTGGGGTATGCGCCAACCAACAACGCAACCGTTTGTCAGATCGAAGGGGTAAACGAAATTGTAGGATCCGGCGATAACCGGGCCGACTATGGCGGAGATGATCCCGATGATAACTCCGGGGTGATGCGCTATGTATCCATTCGCCACACGGGACTGGCTGTAGGTGACCAGGCAGGCAACGAGATCCAGGGACTGACCATGGGTGGGGTAGGCCGAGGTACAGTGATCGAGTATGTAGAGTCGTTTGCATCCAGAGACGATGGGTTTGAATGGTTTGGCGGAACCGTGGATGCCAAGTACCTGGTGTCTGCCTTTAACGAGGATGATGCCTATGACTGGGATGAAGGCTTTAATGGCCGCGGTCAGTTTTGGTTTGCCATTCAGGCGACGGATGTAGCCGGCCGGATGGCAGATATGGACGGAGCTATTGGTGATGAACAGGGATCTCCTTTTACCCAGCCGGTGGTGGCCAACGTTACGTATCTGGGTGATGGGATGGACAATCCCGGTCAGGTAGCCGGTGACGGGAGCCAGGGGCTGATCTTCCGGGATAATTCTGGAGGAACGTACTTCAACAGTATCTTTGGAGACTTTAAGGGACAGCCGGGAGCCCCCGCTCTTACCATTGAAGATTTGGATGATGCGGCCAGTGAAGACAGCCGTAAGCGTCTGGAGGCAGGAGAGCTGAAACTGCAGAATAACTTCTGGTTTGATTTTGCAGCCGGAACTTCGATCGAAGACCTGATTCCTCAGGATTTTGTGCGCAGCGGTTTCAATATTTCCGGTAACCAGATCACCGATCCGCAACTGCGAGGCATCAGCCGTACCACCGATGGTGGGTTAGACCCAAGGTTGATGGAAGGTAGTCCCGCAAGAACAGCCGGAAGTATGGCGCTTTACACCGATGATTGGTTTACCAAAGTAGGTTACGTAGGTGCATTTGAAAATAATAACTGGTTAAATGGCTGGACCGCACTATCTCAGCTTGGTTATATAGGAACAAGTGGCACTGATTTTGTAACTGAAAACGAGGATGAATTTGCGGTTCCAACTTCCATTTCCCTGGATCAAAACTATCCAAACCCATTCAACCCAACTACACAGATCAGTTTTACTCTGCCAAAGTCGCAGCAAGTATCACTGAAAGTGTATGACATGTTGGGTCGTGAAGTAGCAACTATTGCAAACAGAGAACGCTTCACTGCCGGAATGAATACGCTAAGTTTTGATGCAAGCAGTCTTTCAAGCGGAGTTTATATTTATAGACTAACAAGTGCCAATGTAGCTTTGACAAGAAAAATGACGCTTATCAAATAATTTGTAATCAAGTCACATATTACGTCTCACATCACTGTGAGGTGTGCTGATCAGGGAGAGCCCAGAGGAATTTGGGCTCTCTTTTTTTGCTGTAATGAAATTAATCACTTTGTGATTGTTGACACTTATTAAAAATACGTGTATAATTAATCGTAAAATTACGATATAAACATTTATCGTATGTTACGATTTCGGTTCAATAAGGAATAAAAACAAATCCCAAAATCACTTTTATGAAAATCAATGCCCAAACGCCAGAACAAATAAAAGAATCTGTTAAAAAGAAATATGCTGAGATAAGCACACAGTCGATGTCGGAAAATGCAACTTCATGTTGTGGTTCAGGATGCGGATGCAGTCCCGAAGGCAGCAATGTGGATTACAGTATTTTTGCTGACGATTACTCCTCATTGGATGGTTACAATGCCGAAGCAGATTTAGGATTAGGATGCGGGCTTCCCACCGAATTCGCTAAAATGAAACCAGGGGACACAGTAGTAGATTTAGGTTCCGGGGCAGGAAATGATGCTTTTGTAGCCCGACAAGTGGTTGGCGAAAAGGGCCGTGTTATTGGTATAGATATGACCGAAGCAATGGTGGAAAAAGCAAAAGCAAACACAGAAAAGATCGGTTATAATAATGTGGAATTTGTTATAGGTGATATTGAAGATATGCCGCTGGAGAGCGAGGTGGCAGATGTAGTTGTCAGCAATTGTGTACTCAATCTTGTACCGGACAAGGAAAAAGCATTTGGCGAAACTTACCGGATTCTTAAAAAAGGCGGTCATTTCAGCATTTCGGATGTAGTAATTCAGGGGAATTTACCGGATGAGATAAAAGAAGATGCTGAAATGTATGCCGGTTGCGTGGCCGGTGCCATAGATAAAGATGATTATCTTGGAATTGTAGAGAAAGCCGGGTTTAAAAATATTACCGTACAAAAGCTTAAGGAAATCACCTTACCGGACGAAATCTTGTCGAACTATTTATCTATAGAGGGGATATCAAAATTTAGAAATTCTGATACTGGAATTTATAGCATGACGGTATTTGCAGAAAAATAATTTTAGGATAAAAGTAAGCGCCTTGTTAATACCAGGATTTAGACAAGGCGTCTGCTTATTTCCTGCCCCAATCTTTCAAGAGGGTAGGAGCCATCATTAATTCCATATGATTCTACCTTCCAGGAGATATCGGACAATAGCGAAGTTCTCTCGTTTTGAATGATTATCTGTCCCCCGATAATGTCAATTACTTTAGCTCCTTCAATTCCATCATTCCCGCCGCCTGATAGGTAAACGGTTAGTACTTTTTTCCCGAATTGTTGAGACGATGATTTAAGTAGAATATCAATGGAAGGGCGGAATCCCGCTACTTTCGGCCCTTTATTTAGCGTGATGTAATTTTTTTGGTTTTTTCGGTATGTGAGCACATGGTAATCTCCCGGTGCAATATAAACCCAACCCGGTTTCAACTCTTCCCCGTTCTCGGCCTCTTTAACTTGCAGATCAGTATATCGGTTTAAATCCTCTGCCAAAACTTCACTATATATTTCAACCATGTGTTGAACAACAATAACGGGTACCGGAAGATTATCCGGAAAACTTGATAACAACAGATATAGTGGAGCAACCCCGCCAAGGCATCCTGCTATAACAAGTAACTCCATTTGGTTTAAGGAATTTTTAAAAAAATCGGAAGAAATTGGCTCTATTTTTTTCACTGCTGTATCTACAAAATGCTGCGAGAGTAACACACTTCTGTTAAATCGAGGTGCCACTTTTATTACAGGTATAACGCGATTTTTAAAATAATCCTCGGTCAATATAGAGCCGCTCAATACAGTTGTTTTCGGAAAAAACTCAACAGCGCCTTTTTTAAGTGCAGATATTGCAATTTTTGCTCCATCCCGGGTATGCTGTGTCATAACAAGAATTGGTATATGCGGATGATATTTTCTCAAATAATCAAAAAACTGCATTTCATTGGAATCCGTGTCATCAATTCCCAATAAAATTACATCGGGTGGTGTTTCTTTTATTATTTCCTTTGTGTGATTGAGATCATTGAGCTCCGATAGTTCAATAATATTAATTTCGGAAGTTTCCCCAATAGCATCTTCCAATCTTTGGCGAACTAATTTGTCATTTTCAAGGATAATAATATCGATGGTCTTCATGGTTTTAGAAGGGTTTTTGAAAACTTTTAAAATATGATACAAATAATTTTGGATAAATAGGTATAAATATCATAATTTGAGAAAAACAAACTAACCAGACAGAAATATGATTACAAATTTTGGCTATGTTCTCCTCTTTATTATAACGGGAGCTCTTTTTGTAGGAGTAGCGCTTTTTGTAGCCAAACTCATTCGGCCAGACCGCCCCAGTGAGATCAAACTCATGACCTATGAATGTGGTGAAATTCCATTTGGGGATGCACGTATTCAGTTCAATAACCGCTTTTATATCATAGGTCTTATGTTCCTGATCTTTGAGGTTGAGATCTTATTGCTTTTTCCCTGGGCGGTAGTATTTAAAGAAATTGGATGGTTTGCATTTCTGGTAATGTTTGTATTTGTCTCCCTGATTTTTATTGGCTTTATCTATGAGCTCGGTAAAGGGCAACTGAAATGGGATGTCCCCAAACCTCAAATCCCAAGATATGTTGAGGGTGTCGGAGTGGTTGAATTTGGTGATGAAGTAAAAGATGAAATAACCGCGGAACCGGTTTTATAAATGGATTTAATAAAAACCCAATACTAAGAAGTATCAATTATGGGAATGCTCGACAAAAAATATCATGACAGTAACATCATTATTGTCAATCTTGAAAGCGCACTTAACTGGGCCCGGAAAAATTCGCTTTGGTACGAGCAGTTTGGCCTTGCTTGTTGCGCTATAGAGATGATGGCCACAGCAGCCTCTCGTTACGATTTTGACCGTTTTGGGATCATCCCCAGGTCCTCACCACGTCAGGCTGATGTTATGATTGTGGCGGGAACAGTGACAATAAAAATGGCTTCCCGAATTAAAAGACTTTATGAGCAAATGTCGGAGCCGCGCTATGTAATAAGTATGGGTTCTTGTTCAAATTGTGGCGGACCGTATTGGGAGCACGGCTATCACGTTTTGAAAGGAGTAGATAAAGTGATACCGGTTGATGTGTATGTACCTGGTTGTCCTCCTCGCCCTGAAGCACTTTTGGAAGGATTCCTGAATCTGCAGGAAAAAATTACCGGTGAAACCATCATCGAAAAGAAAGAAGATTCAAAATCCGAATCTGAAATTGAAGAAATAAAAGTTCCTAAAGCTGAAACGGCATAATTAAATGAAACAGCCTGAAGAAATATTTGAATATCTAAAACAAGAATTTGGCGAGGTCGTGCTTGAATATAAAACCGCTGATGTTGGGCAGCCCTGGGTAGAAGTTGATGTTTCAGCTCTCAAAAGTGTAATGAAATTCCTAAGGGATGACAAGGAAATGCTTTTTGATGTCTTGATGTGCCTAAGCGGTGTTCACTATCCGGATGAGGAAGCCCTTGGAGTTACCTATCATATCAATTCAACAAAACTAAATCACTTCCTGGCATTAAAAGCGAAAGTGCCGATTGATAATCCATTGGTTCCATCTGTGGAATCGATTTGGAAAACAGCCAACTGGCATGAACGAGAAGCCTGGGATATGGTGGGTATTAGATTTGAAGATCATCCAAATCATAAAAGAATTCTATGTTCAGATGACTGGGAAGGCCACCCGCTTCGAAAAGATTATGTGCAACAGGAATTTTATAACGGAATACCAACCGGTGAGTAATAAGTGAGATGAATGATATGATGAATCTGATTACAAATGATGTTGGAAAACGGGAAATGACCATCAATATGGGCCCGCAACACCCTTCAACCCACGGTGTTTTGAGGCTGGAGCTTGTGCTGGATGGCGAAATAATTACCGAAGTTCGGCCAAATATTGGCTATTTACACCGGTGTTTTGAAAAATATGCTGAACAACTTGAGGATTATTCAAAAGTAATTCCCTATACCGACCGGATGGATTATGTGTCTGCCATGAATCAGGAACATGGGTACGTAGTGGCTATGGAGCGTATGCTTGAAATCGAAGTTCCGGAACGGGTTGAATACATCCGGGTTATTTTAGCCGAATTGCAACGCATTGCCAGTCACCTTTTGGGAATTGGCGCATTTGGGCTCGACCTCGGCGCTTTCACCCCATTTTTGTACCTGTTTATTGAACGTGAAAAAGTGCTGGATATCTTCGAAAAAACAACCGGTGCCCGACTGCTCTACAATTACTTTACGGTAGGCGGTTTACTGAGAGATGTTCATAAAGATTTCAAATCCGATACGGCGGAATTTGTAAAAACCTTCCGCCCTAAAATAAAAGAGCTTAACGACCTGCTTTCATACAATAAGATTTTCATAATAAGGACCGCAAATATTGGTGTATTACCTGATAAGGTTGCCCTCAATTATGCAGCATCAGGCCCGGTTCTAAGGGGTTCCGGTGTGAAATGGGATCTTCGAAAAAATGATCCATATTCCATTTATGACCGTTTCGATTTTGATATCCCTACCGGAACAGGCGAAATGGGAACCATCGGCGATTGCTGGGACCGATATATGGTGCGGGTTCATGAAATGGAACAAAGTCTTCGCATTATTGAACAGGCACTCGAAGGCATGCCCGATGAGGGTGATGTAACCGAAGCCTCACCCAAACGAATCAGGCCAAAAGCAGGGGAGGTGTATGTGCGGACAGAAACCCCCCGTGGCGAACTGGGTTATTACATCATAAGTGATAACAAAGGCGGACCGTATCGCGTGAAAGCCCGTGCCCCGAGTTTTGTGCACTTAAGTATGTTGCCGGCAATATCTAAAGGATCTTTAATAGCAGATATGGTTGCAATAGTTGGAAGTATTGACATCGTGCTGGGTGAGGTTGACAGGTGAGTTATGTTCATTAAAAAGTTACCTCATATAAAAATTACATATAAAATTAACAATGCCAGTTTAAGTTTCGCAATAAATTGGATATAAATATCTAAAACTATAATAAATGAATGAATTCTTCGGAAATATCGAGCCGGGCTTAGCATTGCTGGTTCATGCACTCATACCGCTGACAATCATCCTTGTGTTTGCCCTTGTTGCAATTTGGGGAGAGCGAAAAATTGCAGGATTCATTCAGGATCGCCTTGGGCCATATCGTGTGGGTGGCTGGCATGGTTGGGCACAATCTATAGCCGATTTGCTTAAGCTGCTTCAGAAAGAGGATATCGTCCCCAGGGATGCAAGCCGGTTTCTATTCAAATTTGCACCTTTTATGATGTTCGCTGCTTCTTACGCTGCTTTTGCGGTGATTCCATTTAGCAGTGCCTATATAGGCAGTATGATCAATATAGGTGTCTTTTATTTGCTTGCCGTAACTTCCATTCTAACACTTAGTGTGATTATGGCCGGATGGGCATCAAACAACAAATGGTCGTTGCTTGGAGGGATGCGAAGTGCTGCCCAAATGGTGAGTTACGAAGTGCCAACCATTGCAACAGTTTTGACAGTTATTGTGGTTTCAGGTTCCCTGAATTTAATGACCGTAACGGAAATGCAATCCGGCAACGATACTTTGGGATTTCTTCCAAACTGGTTGATTTTTCAAAATCCATTTCTGATAATCGCTTTTATCATTTTCTTTATATCCATTCTCGCAGAATCACACCGGGTTCCATTTGATCTCCCCGAATCTGAATCTGAACTGGTAGCCGGTTATCAAACCGAATACTCCGGTATGCGCTGGGCGATGTTCATGCTGGCTGAGTATGCCGATATGCTATTGCTTTCCCTTTTGGGTGCCACCTTGTTTTTTGGCGGATGGAATAGTCCTTTTGGAGAATTTATGGCTGGTCCGCTTTGGGGATATTTCTGGTTCATGGCAAAAGGCCTGATCCTGGTATTTGTAATGATGTGGATTCGCTGGACCCTGCCAAGATATCGTGTGGATCAACTGATGCATATATGCTGGAGTGTACTGATTCCGGCTTCATTTATTAACCTCATTTTGGTAGCACTATGGGAAGTAATTTTTTAATTAACCGGAGCTCAGAACAATGGTAAACGTTTTAAAAGACGGCTGGTTGACCTTCAAATCAATATTTATTGGTATGGGCGTTACTATTCGTCACTTTTTTAGTCCATCAGTTACGGAGCTGTATCCTGAAGAAAAAGTGGAGCTTCCGAAAGGCGCCCGCGCCCAGTTGTTTGTGAATATTGATGATTGTATTGGCTGTAATCTATGTGCCAGGGCTTGTCCGGTTAACTGTATTGATATTGAAACGGTTCAGGCTACATCCGATGTAGACTTGGGAAAAACATCCACCGGTAACCCAAAACGTTTTTGGCTGACCAGGTTCAATATTGATATGGCAAAATGCATGTATTGTGATTTATGTGTTCAGCCATGCCCCACAGATTGTATTTATATGGTTCCGGATTACGAGTATTCGGAATATGACCGCAACAACCTGGTTTTTCATTTCAGCGATTTAACCCCCGACAAAGTGGCCGAGGTAAAAGATAAAGCCGAAAAAGAAGCTGAGGAAAAACAACGTCAGAAAGAAGAAATGATAAGGAAAAAAGAAGAAGAAAAACGGAAGAAAGAGCAGGAAGAACAGAAAGAAACATCCGCTGATAAAATCGAAGAAAACACCAAGGATGAGGGTTCTGAAAAGGATTCATCTGATACCAAAGAAGGGGACGCATAATCATGGAACTAACAACCATCCTTTTTTATCTCTTTTCTCTTGTTACCATTGCGGCTGCGGCAACTATGGTGTTTTCGAAAAATATCGTGCATTCGGCTTTTGCCCTTATGTTTACCCTTGTAGGTGTTGCGGCCCTTTATGTACTGCTTTATGCCGACTTTTTAGCTGCTACACAGTTACTAGTTTATGTAGGCGGTATTCTCATACTGATTTTATTCGGGGTGATGCTTACCACCCAGGGGCATAGTTTTAGTTTCAAAACCATAACGGTAAACCTGGTACCTGCATCCATACTTTCAATTGCAGCAGCCGGGCTCTTGATCTTTGCATTTACAACGACAGACTGGGGAATATCGGTGCCTGTTGAACACAGTGAAACGGTACACAGCCTTGGCATGATGCTGATGGGTGACTATGTACTGCCATTTATAATTGCGGGAGTGTTACTTCTCATTGCAATAATTGGTGCTGTTGTAATGGCTACCAAATTATCCACAACAATTAACAACCAATCGAACTGACATGGAGCTATCATTTTTTCAATTGCTTGCGGAACCCGGCTTAATCCATTTTTTGATCGTGGGAGCCATTCTTTTTTCACTGGGGTTGATGGCTGTTTTATCAAAACGGAATGCAATTATGGTGTTGATGGGCGTCGAGCTCATACTGAATTCAGCAAATATCAATTTTATTGCATTCGGCCGGTTTACTGAACTTTCGCTGGATGGACACATGATAGGCTTGTTTGTAATCATTATAGCAGCTGCAGAGGCGGCGGTTGCTTTAGCCATTGTTCTGAATATCTATAACCGATTTAAGTCTATAAATCTCGATGATATTAGCCTGATGAAAGGGTAACACATTAGAAAATGAAATAACCATACTGAGATTATCACATGTTCACACAATTATCTATAACTATCCTTCTTTTACCCTTATTAGGATTTCTATTATTGATCTTCTTTGGGAAAAGATTGCCCCGGCAAGGCGACTGGCTGGCCTCAGGCCTCATATTGATCTCCTTGCTATTATCGCTGTATTTGTTGATCACAAAAGTTACCTCCCATTCAGCTGAAGTGTTTACCATGACTTTCTCGTGGGCAGTTGTTGGTTCCCTTAATGTTGAATTTGGAATATTGATTGATAACCTGGCGGCTGTAATGCTGGTAGTTGCTACACTAATTAGTACCCTGGTTCACTTTTTCTCCATTGGTTATATGAAGGAGGATGTGCGCTATTCGAGATATTTTGCCTACCTCGGTTTCTTTTCATTCTCTATGCTCGGCATTGTAATTACCGACAACCTGCTTCTGATGTATGTTTTCTGGGAATTAGTAGGCCTGAGTTCTTATTTATTGATTGGCCATTGGTATGAGAAGAAATCGGCTTCCAATGCTGCCAATAAAGCTTTTATTGTAAACAGGATCGGTGATTTCGGGATGTTCATCGGAATAATGATTTTGTTCGCAACTTTTTCAACATTCACTTTTGAATCTATTTTTGACTCCATTGGTTCTGGCCAGCTTCCATTTGGAAGTCATGGCTGGCTGACCGCAGCCGGAATCCTGATCTTTTGCGGGGCCGTTGGTAAATCGGCTCAATTTCCCCTGCACGTTTGGCTTCCCGATGCCATGGAAGGACCCACGCCCGTTAGTGCACTTATTCATGCCGCCACAATGGTAGCCGCTGGTGTTTACATGGTAGCCCGGGTTTTCCCCATGCTTACGGCCGATGCGCTGCTTGTAATTGCATATATCGGAGCAATTACTGCACTAATAGCCGCCACTATTGCAATTACCCAATTCGATATTAAAAAAGTGCTGGCATACTCTACCATTAGTCAGCTTGGATATATGATCATGGCACTTGGGGTGGGAGCTTACACTGCCGGATTTATGCATTTGGTAACTCACGCTGCTTTTAAAGCCGGGCTTTTCCTTGGTTCAGGAAGTGTGATTTATGCCATGCACAAAGTGCTTCATGCCCAAAACGATCATCACACCGATGCACAGGATATCCGCAATATGGGCGGGTTGAAATCAAAAATGCCGTTTACTTATTGGACCTTCCTCATATTCACACTAGCCATTTCAGGAATTCCGTTTACCTCTGGATTTTTAAGCAAGGATGAAATTCTTGCAGGCAGTTTTGCCTTCAGTACCCTAAACGGACACTGGCTGCTTCCGGTTATCGGGTTTGCTGTGGCAGGGCTTACCGCATTCTATATGTTCCGATTACTCATTCTCACATTTCACGGTAAACCTTCAGATGAATCAAGGATTGCAGGTATTACAGAATCTCCCAAAGTGATGACCATACCATTAATGATTCTGGCGTCTCTTTCCCTCTTTTTCTTCTATAGTTTCAATCCATTTGGAGCCGCAAGCGGGTGGTTTTTTGGAGCCATCGAACGGCCAATGAGTATGGTGCCGGAAATTCTTCAACCCGCTACTGCTGCAGTTTTTAATGAGGCATTACATGGCATACACACCACGGCTATGATACTCTCTATACTGATTGCGGCTGGAGGTATTTTGCTGGCATTTGCGGTGTATCAATGGAAGAAAATCAGCGCTGATAAATTAGCTGAAAAAGCAGGATTCCTGTATAAAGGTGCTTACAACAAGTGGTATTTCGATGAGATGTACGACAAAGTTTTTGTGGGCGGGCTTCTGCTGTTAACAAGAATTATGAAATGGTTTGATGAGAACATCATTGATGGAATTGTAAATGGTTCGGCCTCGGTAATGAAAGGAATTTCAAACATCAGCGGCTGGTTCGATAACAATGTTGTGGACGGCCTGGTTAACGCCACTGCAACCTCTGCCGACAGAGCCGGCAGTATGCTAAGTAAAATTCAAACGGGAAAAATACAGACTTACCTGGTTTACGTAGTATTCAGTTTCCTGGCTCTGTTTGTCCTGTTTATGTAATTGATATGAATATGAAAACTTTAATAGAACGCTAAACTATGGAACTTCAAATATTAGGCATCGGTATTTTAACCTGGCTCGTTTTTCTCCCGATAGTAGGAATGCTTGTAGTATTACTGCTTCCGGACAAAAATCGTAACGCCATCCGCTGGACAGCAGCCATTGCTACCGGTGCTCAGGTGGTAATCGCCGGGATCATTTTTGCACTTTTTGACCGTACTCAACTTGGTATTAACGAGGCAGAAAGTTTCCAGTTTGTTGAACAATTTAGCTGGATTACTGTTGATGCTGTTCCATGGGTCGGGCGTATTGAGATTTCGTATTTCATGGGAATTGACGGCCTCAGTATCCTGATGGTGATTTTAACCGCCCTCATTGGATTTATCGGGGTGATATCATCCTGGAATATTGACAAAATGGTTAAAGGCTATTTTGCCTTATACCTGCTGCTGGTAACCTCCATGATGGGAGTTTTTGTTTCCCTCGATTTCTTCCTCTTTTTCATATTCTGGGAAGCAATGTTGCTGCCAATGTATTTCTTAATAGGAATTTGGGGCGGACCACGACGTGAATATGCGGCCATTAAATTTTTCTTGTACACTTTTGTGGGCGGTATTTTAATGCTTTTGACGATGCTGGCACTGTATTTCAGCGTGGCTTATACCGATCCTGCTACCGGTCAGTCGGTGCATACCTTTAACATCCTGCACATGATGAATCCGGCCAATTATATTGAGGGAAGCTTGTTAGCCGGTATAGATACCACCTGGCGATATGTTGCCTGGATGGCTCTTTTCATTAACTTTGCCATTAAAATTCCACTGTTTCCATTCCACACCTGGTTGCCCGATGCCCATGTTGAGGCTCCAACACCAATAAGTGTGATATTAGCCGGTGTTCTGCTGAAATTGGGAGCCTACGGAATCCTTAGACTCAACTTCCCAATCTTCCCGGATGCTACATTGTATTTCGTGTATTTTATGGCGGCACTGGGAATGATCAGTATTATTTACGGAGCCCTGTGTGCTATGGCCCAGGATGATTTCAAAAAGCTTATTGCCTATTCATCCATTAGTCACATGGGTATTGTAGTGATTGGTATTGCAGCCTTGAACACACAGGGCATGGTAGGTGGAGTGCTCCAGATGTTTAACCACGGTATAATTACAGCCGTGCTCTTCCTTGCAGTTGGCGTACTTTACGACCGAACCCACACCCGCGGATTGTATGACTTCGGAGGAATCGCCAATCAAATGCCGAAATATACTGGAATTGCCATGGTAGGTATGTTTGCCGCGCTTGGCCTGCCTGGATTAAACGGTTTTGTAAGTGAGCTATTCTCCTTCCTGGGTGCGTTCGAAGCTTATAAATGGATTGCCATCGTATCTGTAACAGGTATTATAATAACAGCCGGTTACATTTTATGGACTATTCAGCGAATATTTCTGGGTGAAACTCCAGAGAAACTGCACGACCTGAAGGACCTCACCGCACGAGAGATTATGATGTTTGTCCCACTGCTCATTCTCATCATTCTGCTTGGGGTTTATCCATCTCCAGCCATAGAACTGATGAATACTTCACTTAGTCATTTAGTTGAATTTGTGACCATGGGAGGAAGCTAAAAGATGGCTATCTCAAACTGGAAATGCCTGATAACCAATCTGGAAAACGGTAACACATACAGACTTAATTACTGATATGATTGAACAAACCTTACATAGTTTAAGTCAGTTTTACCCGGAGATCGCCATTGTGCTTACACTTTGTGTAATTATTGTGGCAGATCTGTTCACCAAAAAGGAAAGCTATACTACCGGATATATATTTCTGGGCGGTTTGGTGATTACAGGGATTTTTGTTGTGATGCAATCAGGACAAAATGAGTCCGTGTTTTATGATATGATTGCGGTTGACCCATTTGCGATATTCTTTAAAGTGCTGTTGGTATTAGCCGGCATCTTTATCGTTTTCTTTTCGTTGCAAAGCAGGGAATTGAAAGATTATAAATCCCGCATAGGCGAATATTACATGTTGCTATCCGGAATGATGTTAGGGATGATGCTCATGGTCGGTACAACCAATTTGCTGTTAATGTACCTCGCTTTCGAATTGACAAGTATTAGTTCGTATGTATTAGTTGGCTTCACGAAAAAGATCCATAAATCGGCAGAAGCCTCCATGAAATACATTGTATATGGTGCGGTTTCATCCGGGGTGATGTTATATGGAATTTCACTGCTGATCGGTATTACCGGGGCAACCGATATGTATGGAATTAATGCAGCTCTCGTTGCAGAATCAGGACAGCCATTGATATTGAATCTTTCCATTCTCATGATTTTGGTAGGACTTGGATTTAAGGCTGCCGTAGTTCCATTCCATTTCTGGGCACCGGATGTTTATGAAGGAGCACCAATATCCATTGCTGCAATTCTTGCGGTGGCCTCAAAAACAGCTGCTTTAGGTTTGATGATCCGCTTTTTCACCGTCTCATTTATTGATGCAGATGGATTGATGCAAACCGGAGTTTGGCAGGTAATTGAAGGCATTCACTGGAATGTGCTGTTAGCTGGAATGGCTGCTTTGGCCATGATAATTGGTAACCTGACCGCACTTATGCAGGATAATATCAAACGAATGTTGGCCTACTCCAGTATTGCCCATGCCGGATACCTGTTGATGGGATTGGTGATTTTATCTGAAGAAGGTATCGCCTCTATTATGATATACCTGTTCATTTATTTATTTATGAATCTTGGAGCTTTTTATGTAGCCATGCTCTTTTCCAATAAACTGGAAACTGAATCCATTGAGCAATACAAAGGCCTTGGTTTCAGGGCACCGCTTGAAAGTGTGGCCATGACTATTTTCCTGGTATCTCTTACCGGTTTACCACCCACAGGAGGTTTTATTGCTAAACTTTACTTATTTGGAGCGGTAGTAAATGCTGGCTGGATTTGGCTGGTTGCAATAGCCGGTATCACAACGGTAATCTCACTCTTTTACTACATACGTGTAGCACGAAATTTGTTTTTCTTTAAACCTGCTGGAAAGTTGATGCCAATAAAATTCGAACTGGGATCAAAGATATTTCTCTTTGTTTTGTTAATCCCAACGTTATTACTTGGTATATACTTTGAACCTGTTTTGAACTTTGCAAAAAATTCAATTCAAATGTTCGGAATGTAGTAGTTGGAGATGATGCACAGTAAAAACTGAAATGGCATTTTATTAAGCTGCTTCAGTACGAATTTGGAAATATTTGATTAAGGTTTTAATTGGGTTGAGGGAGAAATGTACTAACCGGGAATATGTTGGTTAGTAGGTTATAACAAATAACATAAATCCATACTGCCATGAAAACATCAAACATAAAAGAGCATTTTAAACAAGCCGAAGAAGATTTGCAACGATCCAGGGAAGAACTTTTTCGTCCTATTGAAGATGTGGTAACTTTTTCTGCCTGCGTGTTTACGAGAAGGGCATTGTACAATTACTTAATGGTATTGAGCCAAATTCACGCCGAGGAAAATAAGGATCTGATTGAGGATACAAACACTATTGAAAAACTTGTTAAATACAACAGCAAATATAGCAAAGCATTAAATGACATAGATTTTTCATTACTAAACTGTAAGTGTGATGAAATTTCGGATGATGATGCCGGTGAAGAGGACTTGGTGTATTGTTCTAGTGTGGATAAGGTGAATTATTGTTCAGAACTCTCAGAAAGTGTACGGAAGATTTTAGTTGAAAAGAAACCATCCCTTTTAGAGAATTAA
>JBDNFJ010000198.1:0-5829 GCA_041689895.1 Gracilimonas sp.
CCAACACGATTTTGGATAAAACCCGCAACTCGGCGTTCAGCATATACTAAAAGCGCAGCAGAGTTAAGGAAAGCAAAAACCCCCAAAGCCAGAACAAGGATCCAGGTTGGGATAAATAAGGCTCCGAAAAGTTCAATTCCACCTGTGCTCATTTATGCTGTAGCCTCTTGCTTGCTTGAAGGATTAAGATTGATGCCCATTTCATTATCCATGCGCTCATAGCTTACGTTATCAAAAACGGGATTTGAAGTTGCAATATCTTCCATAATCTCGCGTGCCGAACCAAAAGTTATATCCAAACCCAACCGCTCAGCCAGTTGATTCATGATTTCCCAGGCAGGTGCACAATCTACTTTATTTTCTTCCGTCACCCAATTATCAAAATTAGTTCCATAACGATCTAACCGACCTTGCGACATCTCCATTTCAAGGCTACGATTGGAATATTTAGTCTCCTTAGCCGGGAATGATCGCTGAATACGACCTTCTATATTCACGTAGCTTGCGGCATGTTCTGCAATGCATGTTATGGGGATTAGTAAGTCGGCTGCTTTGCTGGTTTCACACTCATTGGTGGAAAGTAGAATCGTGAATTTGCCTTTTAAATCATCAGCAGAAATAACCTCACGGTCTATCAGCTCATCCGACAACACAATCACAATTTTGGATTTGTTAATTTCGGAGGCGAGATCAGCGCTTTCTTCATAGCCTAACATACGTACGCCGGAAGTATTTGGTGCCTGATCGTCGGTTAATAAAAAATCGTCTCCGGCTCCGTCTATAATATGTGGGGCAAATTTGAAGTTCTGTACTCCCCACAGATTGAATACCTTCATCAGTGCATGATTTTCTTCTACTGAGGCATGAGGGCTTCCTATAACCAACACATCTTCGGGTTGATGAGCCTCTAAAGTTTCAGCAAAAGTAGCAATAGCATTGTTCCAAGAGGTTTTGGGCTGATTGTCGCCATCTAACTTGATAGCAGGTCGGGATATCCGTTTCTCGTTAAATCTATGGAACACCTCGCGGGCTGCATCCTGCACCCAGTGCCCGTTTACTTCTTCATTGTATCGTGCGGTAACCCTTAAAACAAGATTATCTCGCGTCCAAATATCAATATTTGTCCCCTTTCCCGTGGTTACATCTATGCTTGGAGTTTGATTCATTTCCCAAACACGAGCTTTGAATCTAAAATTGGTAGAAGTAAGCGCGCCAACCGGACAGATATCCACCGTATTCAGAGAATAGGGATCATCAAATTCAAATCCGGGGGCAGTAATGGGATAGTTTTTATCTCCACGAGCAGTAATCGTTAATTGATGAGATTTACTTATTTCGTCAGTAAAACGGACACATCTCGTGCAATTTATACAGCGCTCGGCATCTAAAGTAACTCTTGGGCCCAGCTGAACTCGTTTTGGTCGGTGTACTTTATAAATTTCATGGCGACTTCCTTCCCCACCATATTTATAAGATTGAATTTGGAGTGGGCATTCACCCGCTTGATCACAAATAGGGCAATCCAGCGGATGGTTAATTAAAAGAAACTCCATCGTATCTTTTTGCGCACGTGCTACTTCTTCGCTGGTTTCCTGCGTGTGAACCACCATGCCATCTTGCATTTGCGTGGTGCATGAAGTTTGCATTTTGGGGAACCATCGAATTTCGCGTTCCCCTTCTTCATCCAGCTCATATTCACCGGTTTCTCGGTCCTTTATGGGAGTTCCCACTTTTACAAAACATTGCCGACAGTTAGCAGGGGCCGTCATAGCGGGATGATAGCAGAAAAAAGGTACTTCTTTGCCATTATCTAAAATGAACTGAAGCAGGCCTTTATCGGTGCCGTCTTCAAACTCGTATCGTTGTCCGTCTATAAATATTTCTGCCATTTTCTTATTGATTTGTGAGTGCTCATGGATAACCTTCTCATTACGTCATCTATAATCACCTATCATTTTTCAGTATGTTACTTATACCATCAATTGGGATGCTATTTCAAATATTTCATTAAAATTCAGCGCTTAATTTCGTTTAGTTTTCATTAAATATCATAGGTATCAAACAACCGCGTGCACACTTTTTTTGCAGCGCGCTTCAAATTCATCTCTAAAACGGTTAATGGTATGTCGGACAGGCCATGCAGCGGCATCTGCAAGAGCACAAATGGTACGCCCTTCCATTTGGGTGGTGATATCTAAAAGAAGATCCAGATCTCTGATTTCTCCTTCACCGTTCCTGATTTTTAATAACACATTTTCCAACCACCCGGTGCCATCTCGGCATGGGGTGCATTGCCCGCACGATTCATGATAATAAAAATGTGAAATTCTCCACAGCACTTCTACCATATCTGTGTCCTCATCCATCACTATCATTCCGGCTGTTCCCATCATAGAGCCGGCTTTCCTTAAAGAATCGGCATCCATACATACATCTTCTATTTGATCAGCTCGCAACACGGGTACTGATGAGCCTCCGGGAATCAAAGCTTTCAGTTTTTTACCACCGCGAATTCCTTGAGCAACATCATAAATTAAATCCGTAATAGGTACGCCGGTGGGCAATTCATATACTCCGGGACGATTTACATGCCCAGAGATTCCATAAAGCACCGAACCTGGATGAGATTCAGTTCCAACTTCTTTAAACCAGTCAGGCCCATTTTTGATTACTCCCGGTACATTAGCTAAAGTCTCAATGTTGTTTATGGTAGTAGAGTGTCCCCACAATCCTTTTTGGGCTGGGAAGGGAGGTTTTATTCGTGGATAACCCCGCTTTCCTTCTAAGGATTCAAGCATGCCTGTTTCCTCACCGCAAATATAGGCACCGGCTCCAGGTGTGATGTGAAAATCGACGCTAAAATCAGTGCCAAATAAGTTCTCTCCAATAAAGCCATTGGAATATGCATCGGCGAGAGCTTTTTCCATCATTTTAATCCAAGAATAATACTCGCCTCGCACATATACGTAGATGGTGGTAATCTGCATAGCGTAAGCCGCAATCAGTGCACCTTCAATAAATGAATGGGGGTTGTATTCAAATATCTTACGATCTTTAAAAGTACCCGGCTCCGACTCATCCCCGTTGCAAGCTAAATAACGTGGACCACCATCAGGTTTAGGCATAAAAGACCATTTTAAACCTGCATTAAAGCCAGCGCCACCTCTCCCTTTAATGTTGGCTGATTTCACCTCATTGGTAACGTCTTCCGGCGACCAATCACTTCCGGATACCACTTTTTTAAGCGATTCGTATCCGCCATTTTCTATATACACATCGATTTGCTCGAGGTGGGGAATATCGGGAATAAGTCTTGGTTCGAATGATTTCCAGTCTGAAGCCATAATCAAATATTTCGTTTTTCGAGGAGTGGCATGCCTACCGACTCAAATTCTGGTATGGTGCCTTTTCTCAGGCTTTCTATCACAGCATCCAGCTTCTCTTCGGTAAGATTATTTACGTACACATCGTTTGTGATTTGCATCATCGGAGCATATCCACAGGCCCCCAGGCACTCAACCGATTGAAGACTAAACATGCCGTCTTCCGTGGTTTCGCCTTCTTTAATACCTAATTTATCTTCAAGATAGTGGAGCATATCATACCCCCCGCAAAGTTGGCAACTTGTGGTTGTGCAAACATCTAATACATATTTCCCCTTACGTTCTTTGTAATATTGGGTGTAAAAGGTAGAAACCCCATGCACATGCGCAGGAGGGAGGTCGAGCGTTTCTGCCACCAGCAGTTGAACCGGAGCCTGAACGTGACCAAATCGGCGTTGAGCAAGCCATAGAGTGGGAAGTGTTGCCGCCATAACCGTGGGGAACTTCGCTTTGATAGCTTCAATTTCCTGAAGATCTTCTTCTGTAAATTTATACGTTTCTTCCATTTATTTATCCGCTTCCCCCATAACCGGGTCCATTCCACCAATTATTACTACCGTATCTGCTACCATTTCGCCATCTAAAATATGCTCCAGCACCTGAAGGTTTCGTAAGGAAGGCCCATTCACTTTCAACCGCCATGGATGGCCGGTTCCGTCGCTTTGTATGAAATAACCGAGCTCACCTTTAGGGGCTTCCACAGCGTGGTAAACCTCTTTTCCGGCCGGTGGGCAAATTCCTGTGTCAGTCATCATAAAATCGTGAATCATGCCTTCCATAGAGTAATACACCTCATCTTTGGAGGGATAGGCATGTTTGGCATTATTAGCGCGAATAGGGCCTTTAGGCATTTTATCAAAACATTGACTAATAATTTTGATGCTTTCTCCCATTTCTTCCATGCGTACAAAATAACGGGCCAGGTTGTCACCCTCAAGCCGGGTTGGAACTTCAAAATCTACTTTATCATACTGCAAGTAAGGCGTTACAATGCGCTGGTCAACCCCGAATCCGGAAGCTCTGAGTACCGGACCTGTTGCTCCCATATCAAGTGCTTTCTCGGTGGGAAGAATGCCTACGTCTTTATTACGGTCGATGAAAATTCGGTTACGATCCAGCAGTTTATGCCAATCTTTAAGTTCGTTGGGAAATTCATCTATGAATTCCTTAATACGTGCCACGGCACCGTCTGTGAAATCGTTTGCTACACCACCGATTCTTGAATGTGAAACCGTAAAACGATGTCCGGCTACTTCATCAAAAATATCATAAATTTTTTCTCGCTCACGGAAGGTCCAAATGAAGTAAGAAACAGCCCCGGCATCCATCACCATAGTACCCAGCCATAATAGGTGAGAGGAAATACGAGCCAGCTCACAACAAATCATTCTGATATATTGCGCCCGTTCCGGTACATCAACATCTGCCAGCTTTTCAACAGCGGTACAAAGGGCAACGTTATTACTGTAGGGAGAGAGGTAGTCCATGCGATCGGTATAAGGCATGAACTCCTGATAGGTTTTATTCTCAGCAATTTTTTCGACCCCTCGGTGTAAATACCCGAGATCGATTCGGGTTTTCTCAATCATCTCCCCGCGTAATTGCACAATGAGGCGTAGCACGCCGTGAGTAGCCGGATGCTGCGGACCCATATTAAGAATCATCTTCGCATTCAGCGGATCTTCGCCGTCAATATCTTCTATGGTAGTGTGTTTGTCTTCAAGACTCTTATATATAGCCCGCTGATGTTCTTTAAAGAACTTCGGATCTACTTTACTATTAATATTCTCCATTTTCATGCCTTACTCCGTATCTGGGGTTGTATTTGGCAATTCTATCGATCCAGGAATACCTAATAAGGGGAATTCCTTTCTGAGCGGGTAATACTCAAAATCTTCGGGCATATACATGCGTCGTAAATCTGGGTGGCCTTCAAAACGGACCCCAAACATATCGTAAACCTCTCGTTCAAACCAACCGGCGGAGGTCCAGATTGAGGTGGCTGTTCTGACGGTAGGATTTTCTTCTTCCAAACGAACTTTAACAAAAATGCGGTCTTGGGTTCGAAGATTCATCAGGTTGTAGATAACCTCAAACCTTTCGTTAGATGTATATCGGTCGGTTCCAATAATGTCGCACAAAAAGATGAAATGATGCTCTTCTTTCAGATAAGTAAGAATTTCTATGTTTTGATCTGCTTCAACGCGGAAGTACGCATGGTCACAAGATTGATATACTTCAATCAGAGCTTTTGAAAACTCGGAAGAAAGTCCATCTACTACGCTTTGTACGGTCTCAGTTAATTCTAAACTCATAGGTTTTAGGTATCGAGTAAAACAGAATGTTCGGTTTTTATTTTGTCCTGAATCTTCATCAAAGCATGAAGTAGGGCATCGGGACGGGGTGGGCAACCGGATACATACGCATCAACCGGTAAGTAATTATC
>JBDNFJ010000199.1:0-14275 GCA_041689895.1 Gracilimonas sp.
ACAGTAAGAAATCTAAATGTATTCATAATCACATTAATTGGTTATCAAAGTAGTCAACGGTATCCCGGCTGATTTATTTAGCTTGGCCAACGATGAATTATATTCAAATATTCTTTGCTTTAACTTAAGCTTGAGTTCCAGCTCCTTTTTCATCGCATCAATAAGGTCCTTCACTTCACCCATACCAAAATCATAGTCTAATTGTTCCTGTCGCAGCCAGCGCTTAGAAGTAATTAAAGCCTCATCGGTTTGTTTCACTTTAACATCTGCTAAAGAGGCCGTTTTATAATCATTATTTACCTGCAATAAAATTCCATCTTTTGCAGCCTCTCGCGCATACGACACTTTTTTCAATTCTATCTTACTACGTTCTATATTGGCCTTCATAGAAAAGATACTTAGGTTTTGCCGGATCGTAAATCCGAAGCCACCATTAAATAGGTTAGTGCTGTTTTGTATAAAAGGATTTGACTGCCGCGGACGATTGGGAGTGTTGGCAAAATTGATATAACCACCCAAATAAAGGCCGGGTAGGTTTTGCTTTTTCATGGATGAAATGAAAGTCTCCGTAGCTTCTGCCCCTACTTTCAGCGCTTTAAGCTCCGGGCGATTATTAAAGGCTGCATCCTGATAAAATTGAACAGATTGTATATTGCTGGCTATAGGATCTAAGAAGCGCACCTCAGGTTCATAAACGGTGTTCTTATCATTTCTTAGCACATAATTCCAGGTTTCCCGAACAAAGTTCATGTTCTCCATTACCTCGGCTTTCTGGATTTGGAACTCAGATTTATATATCTGGAATTTAAAGACCTCTGATTCATCCAGATCTGCATCTCCTTTTTCTTGCATATCATCAATTTGCTGCCCAATTTGATTCACTTTATCTTGAGCTTCTACCAGCAATCGTTCAATTTCTACCGCCAGCACGTAACTGTAATAGAGATCAAATAGTCGTATTTCTAAATCAGCCTTTTTTGCATCGAAGCTATACTGTGTGGCTTCGGCCCCCAATTTTGCAGCCTCAACGGCTTTGTTGATGGCACCCCAGGTAAATAAAGGCTGAACAGCAGAAACCCTGAATTTGGTAAAAATTGCCCAATCACTCCAATCATTTTCAAGATCAGGATCTAAATAATATTGGTCTCTCGGGAGGTTAGGGTCTTTACTTTGAATACCCGGCACAAGTCCATGTTGACTTTCGAATGATACTTTGGGAAGAATGCGCTGAGCTTTGGCCTGATCTATCCTGTTCTCCGCAAGATTAACCTCTTGTTGCTCATATTTAACCTGTCCGGAATTAGCCAGCGCTTTATCCTTAAAGGTGTTGAAATCGATACTAAGCGTATCTTGCGCGGCAGTCAATCCGCTAAAAGCAAGGAAGAGGGCGATGGTATAAAAAAAGGTTCGTGCTATCATATAATTAAATGGGTTTGGGGCGTAAACGAATGCACGATGATATTATTTAAAACCTAAGGTTAAAACAAAAATAGCCCCAAAAGGGGCTATTTGGTGCGGAGAGCGAGGGATTCGAACCCCCGGAGACCGTGAGGCCTCAACGGTTTTCAAGACCGCCGCATTCGACCACTCTGCCAGCTCTCCTAATTTTCGCTAAGTGCTTGCGCACCAGAAACAATCTCAGAAATTTCGGTCGTAATTGCACTTTGCCGAGCCTGATTGTATTTCAACTTCAGCTCACGTTCAAGATCCTTGGCATTCTCGGTTGCACTATCCATGGCTGTCATCCTTGCGCCCTGTTCGGAGGCATTAGATTCAAGCACTGCCCGCCAAAGTTGCATATTTAAATGCAGTGGCAATAATCGATCTAATATTGCCTGAGAATTTGGCTCGTAAAGGTAATCAATAGCTTGTTGAGATGCATCCTCAGATTCAAGATTTGCAATCTTTTCTGTATCAATCGGCAATACTTTCTGCACCTTGCGGTTTTGTGCAATCACTGATTTGAATTCGTTGTATGCAATATGTACTTCATCAAATGTGCCTTTCACAAACTGCTCGGTTGCCAGTTCCATTATGGCTGATGTAGCATCATACCGAATATCGTCAAAAAAACCAGGATAGCTTTCAATCACGTTATACTTGCGTTTGGTGTAATGTGAGGTGGCTTTCTTCCCAATGGTTATAAGAGATAATGTCTTGTTATCAACATACGATTGAAAATCGGAGCTGAAGCGATGTTCTACTTCTTTGAAAAGGTTGTTATTGAAGCCGCCGCACAACCCGCGATCAGAGCCTACAATAATGAATAAGATATTACTCACCTCTTCCGGCTTTCTTATCACGGGATTTGAGGCTGAGCTGTTTTCAACCAATCGTCCTGCAACTTCTTCAATCTTGTTCGCATAAGGACGTGTTTCAATCATCCTATCCTGAGCTTTTCTAAGCTTAGCCGCCGCTACCATTTTCATAGCTTTGGTAATCTGCTGCGTATTGTTGACAGAAGAAATTCGGTTACGTATGTCTCGAAGATTCGCCATCGATAACTATCCGTTATTTAATTCGTTGAAGTAATTTGACCAATTACGCTTGTTGCAACTTCAATGAGGTTTTTACCAAAAGCATCGTCAAGAGTGCCTGTTTCAGCTAATTTACTCATCTCACTTGCATACTTAATACCAATGGTTTCGAGAAATTGGCTCTCAAAATCGCCAATCTGCTCTACAGCCAGTTTATCAAGTAAGCCTTCGTCGTTAATTTTAAGTAATGCTATCTGTCGCTCAACGGGCAGTGGCTGATACACACCCTGTTTCAGCAATTCTACCGTCCGCTCTCCTTTTCGAAGCTGAGCTTGGGTAGATGCATCCAAATCGGAACCAAATTTAGCAAATGCTTCAAGCTCGCGATACTGGGCTAAATCAAGCTTTAGCGTACCGGATAATTTTTTCATGGATTTAACCTGAGCAGAACCACCCACACGAGATACCGAAGTACCGACATCAATAGCCGGGCGAATACCTTGGTTAAATAAATCGGTATCCAAGAAAATCTGGCCATCTGTAATCGAAATTACGTTGGTTGGAATATATGCGGATACATCACCAGCTTGGGTTTCAATTACGGGAAGTGCGGTAAGTGAGCCACCACCTTTAACCTGCGACTTTAACGTGTCAGGAATGTTGTTCATAGCCTGAGCTACCTTATCATCATTAATGATTTTGGCAGCACGCTCCAACAACCGGCTGTGAAGATAAAACACATCACCCGGGTAAGCTTCACGGCCTGGAGGACGTTTCAGTAATAGCGAAAGTTCGCGATAAGCAACGGCTTGTTTAGAAAGATCATCATAAATAACTAAAGCATGACGGCCCGTATCACGGAAATACTCTCCAATAGCTGCTCCGGCAAATGGACCAATGTAACGCATGGGTGCAGAAACACTGGCTGGAGCAGCTACAATAGTAGTGTATTCCATAGCGCCATTTTCTTCCAATACTTTGCGGATGTTGGCTATAGTAGAACCTTTTTGGCCAACCGCTACATAAATACAATACACCGGTTTTTCAGTACCCTGAGTTGCCTTCTGGTTGATGATAGTATCGATAGCTACGGATGTTTTACCGGTTTGGCGATCACCGATAATAAGCTCACGCTGACCCCTTCCAATTGGAATCAAAGAGTCGATGGCTTTCAAACCTGTTTGTAGTGGTTCTTTTACCGGCTCACGATAAATAACCCCCGGTGCCTTGCGTTCGAGCGGTAGGCGAATGGTTTTCCCACTAATCGCCCCATCTCCGTCAATAGGTACACCAAGCGGATCAATAACACGTCCAAGCAAGCCTTCGCCTACGTTGATTGACGCAATGTCTTTAGTACGCTTAACAATATGGCCTTCTTCCACGGCATCAGATGCACCAAAAAGTACAATACCAACATTGTCCTCTTCAAGGTTAAGCACCATTCCGGTTACAAAATCGCCATTTTCATCTTTAGAATCCGGCAATTCAACCAATTCACCTGCTTGTACTTTAGATAGCCCGTAAACACGAGCAATACCATCTCCTACCTCGAGAACAGTACCAACATCGTAGATATCAGCTTCATTGTCGAAGCCTGATAATTGTTTACGTAATATGGCTGAAACTTCGTCTGGTCTGACTTGACTCATTGTATGTATATGATTAAAAAACGGTTGTGATTTTATTCCGTGGCTGTATGCAGGAATATATCTTCAAGCTGTTCCAATTTATGCTTTACGGTACCATCAATAACAGTGTCAGCTATTTTCACTGCCATGCCGCCTTTCAGTTCAGGCTGCACTTTGGTAGAGATATTGACCTTTTTACCGGTCACCTCTTCCAGCTTTTTAGTAACACGTGCACGTTGCTCATCAGTAAGCTCTTGGGCTACAAATATTTCGGCAGATATTATACCTGCATATTCGTTGTAGATTTTAACAAAAGCTGCAACGATTTCGTCAATCACATTTTCGCGATTTTTACGGGCAATAAGTGTTATAAACTTATGAACCAAATCACCTACATGATCGCCAAAGATCTCTTCAAGAACGGCTACTTTCTTGTCCGGTTTTATAATCGGACTTTTCAGAAATAATACCAGATCTCGTGAACCCTCAAGCGTACTCTGAATATAGAGAATGTCTTTAAGGGTTTGATCTACGGAATCATGTTCCTGAGCAAGCTCCAGGAGTGCGGTAGCGTACCGACGTGCCGCTTTAGATACCAGCATGAATTATGGGTTAATTTTTTTGAAGGTCAGATAGAAAACTATCTACCAGCTTGTTATTCTTTTCAGTATCAAGCTCAGCATCAATAATTTTGGACGCAGAAAGGATAGCCAATTTTACCACCTCTGCCCTCAATTCCAGTAAAGCTTGTTTCTTTTCTTGCTCAATAGAAGCTTTGGCCTGATCAAGTAAATGACCGGCATCTTCCTTGGCTTTTTCAATACGCTCTGTACGAAGCAATTCTGCTTCCTCAACAGCCTCTTTGCGGATTTGCTGTGCTCTGACTTCCGCTTCACGAAGAGTTTTCTCATTATCTTTTGAGATTTGCTCAGCTTTAGCTAACGCATTCTCAGCAGATTCAAGAGAATCTTTGATATTCTGCTCTCGTTCTTCGAGTGCTTTCATTATCGGAGGTACTGCAAACTTCATCATCAAAAAGATGAATACGATCATGGATATTGCTACCCATATGGCAAACCCCGTATTAAATGAAAGCAATCCGCCGCCGCCTGCTAAAAGATAAATCATAGCTCTTTGCGAATTTTAAATTAGGCTCCCTGAAGGGCAAGAATAATACAGATAATAGCACCAAAAAGTGCTACACCCTCAATCAAAGCTGCAGTAAGAATCATTGCACCTCTGATGTCGCCTGAAGCTTCAGGCTGACGAGCAATACTTTCAGTTGCACTTTTACCTATCATTCCGATTCCTATCCCAGCACCAATTGATATAATTCCGGCACCGATACCAGCTGCTAAAAGTCCCATATTTTTATTTGTTTAGTTAGTTTTTGATTTGTGATTTAAGAAATAAAAAAGTGTTTGTGTAATTCTACTCTACGTGATTTACGTAATAGCCTTCTTCTTCGGCATGATGGTCTTCGGCCGCCATCCCAATAAATACCGCGGAGAGAAGGGTGAAAATGTATGCCTGTAATAGCGCAACAAAAGCTTTTAAGAAATACAGGATTGCAGTCATGGGTACAGAAAACAACGCCCCGATAGTGTAACCAGTAAAAGACCCATACATTTCAGCAAAAATGAAAACCAAGCCAAGAATTGCAATAATCATGATTTTACCGGACATCATGTTTGCAAACAAACGAATAGCCAGAGCAAAAGGCTTGGTGAATAATCCAACAATCTCAACGGGTAACATAATAAGTTTTACCAGTATCGGAACTCCGGGAAACCAAAAAACATGTCCCCAATAATCTTTGGTTCCGCTGAATTGAGTTATAAAAAAGGTGATAACGGCTAATACGGCGGTCACAGTAATGTCAGCCGTTGCGGTGGCGGCCCAGGGCAGCAAGCCGAACAAGTTCATAAAGGTAATCCCCATAAATACCGTGAATAAATAAGGCACGTAGCGATCACTTTTGTGACTGTCAATATTATCCCGAGCAATATCATCGCGAATAAATACGAATAGAACTTCAAATATATTTTGAAATGCTCCTTTTGGCTCTACATTCCGCCCTACCCCTTTTTTGTAACGCCGCGCCATATTCATAGTAATCCAAACGGCGAGTATCATCCCAATCCAAAAATAGATAAGGTGAGAGGTAATCGAAAAATCGATGATGATTTGCGCACCTTGGGTAGTTTCCAGAACGTGATGCTCTTCAACAAAAAGCCCGGACTTTACAGCGCTCTCGGTAGACCAAAACCCCTCGAAACTTGCATTACCATCCGCATCTTTCAGAAAAAACAAACGAGGCAACGGAATATTATAGAATGGTAATTCAAAAGAATTGTGATCAGAAACGGTACCCATAATATCAATAGGGCTTCCTTGCTCCTGAGTTTCCTCGCCGCTCATTGAAAAAGTAGTGGACGTGCTTACCGATAAAAACAGCAGAGTTAGAAAAACTCGACGCAGGATTTGAACCATGTTAATCGTTAATCTTTTGAAGAATTTTGTTAATGAAAATCATTTCCGTTATAGATTGGCAAAGATAGGAAATTATAAAACTAACTGTAAAGTAGATTTTGTCAATATTTGTGAGTCCCAGCAAAATTGAAAACAAAAGTAAAACCAACACAAATCGTATCACCATTGAGAAGAAAAATGCTTGTGTAAACAGCTTATTTTCAGCTTTTCGGAATGTATGTAACACCCATCCACTGCTTACTATAAAAATTGAGCTGAGCAATGCGCCGCTTATTATCGCAACTCCTTTGTGCACGTCCATAAAAAAAAAGAGGAGCGCAAGTACACAATTGATAATTGCGACTGTTCTTGTGCGTTCAAATAAATTAATCTCATTTTCATTCATCGCCAGATCCTATCTTTTTTGAGATGCGAATCATAGTGAAAAGAAAGGTAATTAACCCCAAAATAATGCCTGAAAATAACCCCAACGGATAACTCCCGAAATAGGAATCAACAAAATGGCCTAATAAAATAGGCCCGGCAATGGAAACTGCAATTTCTGCTCCCAAGCCAATGAATTCTGCATATTTTTTGGGGACCAGGTTTTTTGACAACGTATTTTTAGGTCAAGATTTTACTCGGGTATCGCTTGCATAGTCCGCATCACTGGTTCCGGAAAGTGATTTGGCATCAGAGCCCATGCGACAGGAGCCGTTGATTTGTGCGCCTTCTTCTACAATCAGCGTTTTGGTGTAAATATTTCCATCAATAATGGCACTTTCTCTTAACGTGAGTTTATTTGAAACCCGAACTTCTCCTTCTACTCTTCCGGCTATATCCGAATCGGAAGAAGTTATGTTGCCAACAATTTTACCACTTCCGGTAACAATCAGTTTGCCTTTTGAGGTGGCTTCTCCATCGATGGTTCCGGCAATACGAATATCGGTTTGAGAATTAAGGTCTCCTTTTAGCTTGGTACCTTCACTTAAAATATTAACAGTTGGTGAATGATTTGAATTTTCCGACACGTTCGTAGATTTATTTGTTTTCTTAGAATTTAGCATAACTCGTATTTATTTGATTAAATAGACTTCCGGATTTTGAGGCACTCCATTTTTCCAGATTTCCAAATGGAGATGAGGCCCTGTACTTAATACCCCAGCGTTTCCAATTTCGCCGAGAATATCGCCTTTTAATACAAGATCTCCTTCCTTCTTATTTAATTTCGATAGGTGTTTATACGAAGTAATTACACCTTCGCTATGTTGCACGGATATTACATATCCATTATTAATTGTCCAACTACTATTAAAAACAGACCCATCTGCAATATTCATAACAGGTTCATTGTTCTTTGTTGCGATATCAATTCCATAGTGTTCTTCGTCGGGAAGATACCCGCGTGTGAGCGACCCCTGTACAGGATACTTGCCGGGAAATTCTGGGGGTGATTTGGATACATATGAGAGTAAAACTTCATTTTGGCTTAACCGTTCAAAAGTACCCGAACGATCAAATGGTAGATAAGATGAATTTTGTAGCGGATCGCTCGGATCGAAAAGCTCATTAAATCTATCATCCATAACTAAGGTGGTGTCAATACTAAACCGGATGATATTTTTCATTTCGAGAAGCTGCTGATCTCGTTGCTGTAACGAATCTTCCAACGCAATGGCTTTTCGGGTTACTTCCATAATTTGCGCCCGTATTTCAGCATCGTCCGTGCTATATAAAAGTCCACCCAGTGGGGTTAGCATAAAGAACAAAGCAACCACTAATGCAAATAGAGAAGATATAATCAGGATCATCCCAAACAACCCGTTGGGATATATCTTATACGAATTATCCTCATCCGGCTTGGAATCATCCAACAATATGACGGTTATTTTTTTCTTCCGTTGCTCGAATAATTTTTTTAATAAATCAACCATTATTTATCAATTTAATACAATAAGATCTAATTATGGGAATGAAATTTCATCAAAAATCTGAGCTAAATTCCCAGTTAACACTTTTCGGTTGAATTGATTCACGAAATCAGATGAAGATTCTGGCATCTCGTTCTTCTTCCATATGCCAAATATCTCTCCTAAGGTTGCTGCAAGTCTTTCTTTGGACTCAAGATCTCCAATAAAACCGGAACCATAATTTTTTATAAGGTCTGCTTCTGCCCCCTCATGAACCAAGCCTAAAACGGGTTTTTTAGAGCCGAAATATTCAAATAATTTTCCACTTTTTACTTGCTGATGGGTGACATCGAAATTGGAAATCATCCAAAGTAAATCGGCTCGCATTAAGTTTGCAACCGCTGTTTTATGCTCCTGATATCCATAATCTGTAACTAAGTGTTCCAGCCCCAATTTTCGTACCAGCCGTTTGATTCTATCATCCAAGCCACCCTGAAAGTGTAAGTGCACCTCTTCTTTATCGAGCAGACCATTATCATGAGCTTTGATAAGCGCATGCAGCAAGTGATCGGGTTGATTTTGCTCATAGAAAAGTCCGCTGTACAACATATTGAGTTTATCCTTCTGATAGTTCAAGGTGGGTTGGATTCCATCATTAAAATCCGCTGGATCAAATCCATGGGGAATGATTTTACCTATAGCTTTCGAAATAGGGTATGCTTCCCTCATCTGATTTATTGAATAATCATCCAGCGTAATAAAACCATCTGCCTGCTGCAAGCACGCCTGTTCCATGGACTTCATGATCTTTTTTTGCCACCCGAACATGCCGTCCATAAAGTGATTATTGAGCCAGGCATCACGATAATCCAATACCAGAGGTTTGCCGGTTGCTTCCTTAATTTTTTGGGCGGCTATGTGGTTGCTAAAAGGCGGCGCGGTACTAAAAATGAGATCAATATTATGCTCATGTACCAGTTCAATTCCCTTTTTTACGGCGGGTTCAATCCAGCCTTTTTTATTATCCGGATACAAGAATAAGCGCGTTAATCTACGGGCGACTTTTGCCATAGAATCGGGAACGGAAAATTGGCCGGATGAAGAACTCCCGGCTGCGGTATGAAATAGCGTTTTAGGATTGATTCGGATGATCTCGGCAGATATCTCATCTAATTCATGCTGAAGGCTTTCATCAAAATGGGTGTAAAGCCCCGGTTCGGGACAAAGCACCATCGGATTCCAACCAAACTCTTTCAAATATTTGATGAATTTAAGCGGACGCTGAACTCCACTTCCACCCATGGGGGGAAAATAATATACGAGGAATAATACCTTTTTCATGCCAACAGAGCCGATTAGGAGACCGAATAATTAGGTGCCTCTTGCGTAATTTGTACCGAATGCGGATGGCTTTCTCGATAGGAAGCAGAGGAGATTTGTACGAATTCAGCTTTTTCCATTTCCTCGATGTTAGAAGCTCCTACATAACCCATGGCCGCTCTTAGTCCACCCGACATTTGGTGCACTACTTCATGCAGATATCCTTTAAAAGGAACACGGCCTTCAATACCTTCGGGAACCAATTTATTGATGTCATCTTCCACATCTTGAAAATATCGATCCTTAGAACCTTTATTCATTGCGCTAATGCTACCCATGCCCCGGTACGATTTATATTTACGGGATTCGTAAATAATTGTCTCGCCCGGACTCTCATCCACTCCGGCAAACATCGACCCCATCATTACCGCATCGGCTCCACCGGCAATAGCTTTCGGAATATCACCCGTTTGCTTAATACCTCCGTCAGCAATCAGGCCAACTCCTTGTTTACGGGTAAAATCGGCTATCTCCATTACTGCACTAAGCTGGGGAACTCCAACGCCGGTTACAATTCGTGTGGTGCAAATAGAGCCGGGCCCTACGCCTACTTTCACAACATCGGCGCCGGCTTCTACCAAAGCTTCGGCTGCGGCGCGAGTGGCAATATTACCACCAATTATGCTGAGGTCGGGATAGGCCGCTTTAATTTTTTTAATAGTTTCGAGCACCCCTTTCGAATGTCCGTGGGCGGTATCAACAGTTATTACATCCACGCTGGCGTTCACCAAGGCTTCCACACGCTCCATCGTATCGGCCGTTACGCCTACCGCTGCTCCCACTCTCAGCCTTCCAATTTCATCTTTACAGGCATTTGGGAAGTTCATTTTCTTCTCAATATCTTTGAACGTAATAAGCCCGACTAATTTATTTCCGGCATTTACAATAGGAAGTTTCTCCACTTTATAATGTTGAAGAATTTTTTCAGCTTGCTTTAGATCGGTGCCTTCTTTTGCTGTAATGAGGTTTTTATACGTCATGATATCTCCCAGCCGTTTACCCATTTCAGACTCAAATCGTAGATCGCGATTTGTAACAATGCCAATCAAAATTCCTTGATCATCAACAATAGGGATTCCACCAATTTTTTGCTTTCTCATCAGCGCCCGGGCATCCTTAACCGAAGCATTTTCTTTTAGCGTAACCGGGTCAACAATCATCCCACTCTCACTGCGCTTCACTAATCGCACATGCTCCGCTTGATCTTCAATACTCATATTTTTATGGAGCATCGCAATTCCTCCCTCTCTCGCCAGCGCAATCGCTAAACGATATTCCGACACAGTATCCATAGCCGCGCTCATAATCGGCACGTTAAGTTTAAGGGTTGGAGTTAGTTGAACCGACGTATCTACATCGCGGGGTAAAACTTGGGAATAGTTAGGAACAAGTAACACGTCATCGTAGGTAAGTCCTTGGCGTGTAATACGTTCAAAGGAAGAGGAGTTATTCATAGTTTGCATGAAGAAGAAAATTTGGCTTACAGTTTTTCAAAGATAAGTATATCTGTTTGGAAGTTCCGCATTGAATAACATTTTTTGTAGGATACCCGTAGTATGCCAAAAACAATTTTCCTATGCCCAATTCAAAAATCTATTCCAAAAAAGAAATAAGTAAAATCCTTTCCAAGGCTTCTGAAATTCAAACAACCAAAGATATTTATGGGGATGAAGAAGGCTTAACGGAAGAGGAGCTGATACAAATAGCCGCAGATGTAGGTATCAGTAAGGACTCGATAGCCGAAGCTTTATCAAAGTTAAATGAGCCAAACCTTAACGAGCAAACCTATAATCTTATTCAGGGGACATCCCGAATACAAGACATTTCTATCATCCGGGGTGAATTCACTGAGGAACAGTGGGAAGAATTAGTGCTTGAAATACGTAAAGTTACCGGGGGGATTGGCAAGGCCCATAAAGCGGGAAAAAGCTACGAATGGGAGCAGCGAAAAAGTGATTTTGGATATAAACATTTTTCACTCACTCCTAAAAACGGTCAAACCAAAATGCAGATGGTTTCCTCTTGGGGGCCTTTTAAATTGCTCGCGGGTTTTCTAAGTTTTTTCGTTGCCTTTATTATCTGCTTGGTTGCAGTAAAGGAAATAAGCACCAAACAGTTTGCTTTACTGATAGCCCCTTTTGCGGGTTTAGGTGGTTTGACCCTGAGTCGTTTCTTTCTCAAAAGCTATTTTAATAAACAGAAACAACAGCTTGCGTCACTCACCGCTGCCCTGTCCAAAAAAATCACCGCGTTTGGGGTTTCCCCCGGTTCCATCGAAATTGAAGAACAAGAAGTGTATCAACCCAAAGAAAAAAATGCGCCAGACAGTGGAAACGAAAAAACTTCCTAAAGCGGCTTCACCTTCAACGCTCTGATGGCGACTTCCAGCGAACAAATACCATCCTGGAAACTACTCACCCAATAGTGAACCGATTCGCGACGACGTTGTACAAAAGGGTCGCAAGAAGAAAATCGGCTTTTAAGCTCTTCTACCATATACTTCACGTCTTCGTTGATCTCAATTTTTAGCTCATCAGGCAAATTACCCCAACCCAATAAATGGAAAGCCTGCTGCATTTCACGATACTCATTGCGACTTTCTTTTTTGATTCTCTTTAATAGTGGAACCGCAAAGAGTTTCGTTACTTGATTCTTTTCAGGAGTGATTGAAAGTGCGTTGTTTGTCATGATCTTGGTGTTTTGTTTTTTTGATTTACACCATGATAATGACAGTGAGTGACATCATATAGTCACCCTTGTAGAAAATAGTTTTTGATTTTTCTTTAGGGATGGGACTGAAGATTCTTTTTAATCTACATTCTTTATTTGATATCTGAACTCGACTAAAAATGAGGCTAAATGAAATTATTAGTCCTTTTCTACCTTGGAGGGCTCAAGCCATTTGGATTTAGAATAGCTGTTGATGTGGAAGCCCTCCAAGGGTTATGCTGAATATTCTGTTAGTGACTTGCAATGCAATCTACGTTTGGTCCATCTCCATCACCCGGGTTGGATTCGAAAGATGGAGATTACAACCCAAATTCGCATCTAACTAAAAAGGTAAAAGCTGGGCTCCATACTGAGCACTAAAGAGGCGAGGTTTCTTAATTAGATAAAGGGGCAATATTCGTCTATCACAAATCGGTAGTCCATCATGAATCAAATTCAGAAGAATAGAATTGAGGTTACGTGAATTGAACGCCAAATTCATCCCGTAGGGGCAATTCATGAATTGCCCCTACGGGATGAAAATCCTTTACGCAGTGCTTCACCAGGTTAATCCTCGAGGCTATTCCGGATAAATACTCTTTTTTGCCGCCAACAGTGTATTCTTCATTAGCATGGCTACGGTCATGGGGCCTACTCCTCCAGGAACCGGAGTGATCCAGCTGGCTTTTTTGCGTACCGATTCAAAATCTACATCTCCCACCAGTTTGTACCCTTTTTTTGCGGTTTCATCCGCTACGCGATTAATTCCCACATCTATCACTACGGCACCTTCTTTTATCATTTCTGCTTTTATTAAATGCGGTTGTCCTGCAGCCGCTATTAAAATATCGGCTGAGATGGTGTGTTGGGTAAGATCTTTGGTGTATTTATGACAAATAGTGGTAGTGGCTTTGCCGGTTGAATTCTCCCGAGACAACATAATAGCCATAGGCGAGCCGACAATATTACTTGAACCCACTACTACAGCATGTTTGGCTTTTACCGGAATACTGTAATATTTAAACAGTTCCATGATTCCCGCAGGTGTGCAACTCCTGAAGGTAGGCTGATCGATGGTAAGGCGTCCCACGTTCATGGGATGAAAACCATCCACATCTTTGCGGTAATCGATGCATTCGATTACATCGTAGGCCGATAAATGAGCGGGAAGCGGAAGTTGAACTAAAATACCATCCACCCCGTCATCTTGATTGTATTTCCGGATGATTGATTTGAGTTCTTTGGCAGAAATAGTGTCCTGCAGAACATTAGTATGCGTTTCGATGCCAACGTCTTCGCAAGCCCGTGTTTTGGCGCCGGTATATACTTTTGAGGCCGGGTCATCTCCCACCAAAATAACCTGTAAAAAAGGAGTCCGATTTCCTTTGGACTTCCAATCTTCCACATCTTCACGAACTCGGCTCCGGAGCAGTTCCGCTACTTTTTTACCATCAATAATTTCTGCACTCATATAATTTATCGCTCTATGTTATATTTTTTCATTTTATTATAGATGTGGCTACGCTGTATCCCGATTGATTCGGCTGTTTGTGAGACATTCCAATCGTTTCTTTCCAACTGCTTCACCAAAAAAAAGCGTTCTGCTGTTTCTTTAAAATCCTGGAAATCTTTCATTTCATCGGCCAGAATCCCGATATCTCCTGCCTTTAATTCTCTGTATTTCAACACCTTATGTACC
>JBDNFJ010000200.1:0-4897 GCA_041689895.1 Gracilimonas sp.
AATGACATGCGCTTTGGGCCAACGCCCGATTATATATCGTCAACGGCTAATTTAACAGTTTTACGAGAAAACAGAAATTTTTATCGAAATAGAAGAGATTTGGTGTATGTGTTTATTGGTCTTTCGTATGCGTTAAATGCTATAGATGCGTACGTATTTGCGCATTTACGATCATTTGATGTATCCGATGATCTTTCCATGAATGCTACCATAAAACCCGGTGTTTTGGCTGTCCGACATTCAGACCCGATACCATCCATTTCTCTTTCTATAAAATTTTAAAAGATGACAGACAAAGAAAACAGAAAATTTCAGAAGAAGAACGAAAATAACGGTTCAGATCGTGACCTCTGGAGTATTTTCAAAATAATGGGGGAGTTTGTAGAGGGCTACGACAAGCTCTTTCAAATAGGGCCTTGTATTTCCATATTTGGTTCGGCTCGTATGCAATCGGATAATGAGTATTATGAGCTTGCTGTTGAAACCGCTAAAAAGATCACAAAGAAAGGGTTCGGCGTGATTACCGGTGGTGGCCCGGGAATAATGGAAGGGGCGAATAAAGGAGCAGCGCAAGCAAGTGGGAAATCTGTAGGTTTGGGTATCAGCCTTCCATTTGAGCAGGGTCTTAATCAATACGTTGATCCTGATTTTATGATTGATTTTAATTATTTTTTCGTACGTAAAGTCATGTTTGTGAAATATGCGCAGGGCTTTGTGGTATTTCCCGGTGGTTTTGGAACGCTGGATGAACTATTTGAAAGCTTAACGCTTATTCAAACCCGGAAAATCTCTCAAATTCCTATTATTTTATTTGGAAGTGCCTATTGGGGAGGATTAGTAGATTGGATGGAAACCACTATGAAAGGATGTGGCACTATTTCGGACAAAGATACCAAGCTTTTTCATGTAACGGATTCAACCGATGAAGCGGTAGGTATTATTTGCGATTTCTATAGTAAGAACGAACCAATGCCCAATTTTCACTTTTAATGCGGAACATCTAAGGGCTTTGTTTGCTTAAATAAATACTATTTCATTAGAAAGGCAGTTATAATTTTAATTTCAGTGTCATTTTTTAGTAAATTCGGCGCTGCAACAAACGATCACAAATAAAAATAGATATGAAGGTTTTTAAAATAAGTTCAATAGCTATGGTACTGGCTTTGGTAGCCACCGTTGTTTTCGCACAGACAAAAACAGACGCAGTTAAACTCTATAATACCGGCTTAGAGCAAGCAAGTGCTAATGATTACGAACAAGCTATTGCATCCCTAACTCAGGCGCTTAATATTGCAAACCAGCTTGGTCCTGAAGGGGAAGACATCAAGAATAGAGCCGAAAAACAAATACCTACCGTGTATTTTCGCAAAGCCAGAGATAGCTACAAATCTTTTCAAAAAAGTAAGTCTATTACTGACCTAAATAGTGCAATCGATGCTTTTAAAGAAGTGGTTGAAGTGGGTGATGATTATGGGGATGAAAAAGTTTCGCCGAAGGCCAAGGGCATTATTCCTCAATTGTATTACCAAAAATCGGTAATCTTTTACGGTAAGGAAGAATATGAAAAGGCCAATAAAGCAGTAGATGAAGCCCTGAATCTTAATGCAAATTATGCTACAGCGTATTACCAAAAGGCAAAAATTCTAAAAAGAGAAAGCGATACTAATGGGGATGGTATCATCGATGAGAATATGGATCAGTTGTTAACTTGGTTCGATCGTGCCATTGAGGTAGCAGAAAAAACGAAGCAAAAGAATGTTGCCGATGCCGCTCGAGAAGCTGCCCATGAGGAACTGCTTGCCGTTGGTGCAAATGAATCCTCAGGGGGAAATGTAAGTAACGCCATACAAACGCTAGATAGAGCCCTTGAATACAACGAAACCTCTGCCAACGCATATTATCGTTTGGCAGAAGCTTATAATAAAGCCGGTAAAGCTGAGAAAGCCATTAGTAATGCTAAAAAAGCACTTAAGTATGAAAAGGGCGGTAAAACCGATAAGGCTAAAATATATTACGAATTAGGCCTTGCCCATCAAACAATGGGGAATAAATCGGAAGCGTGTGATGCTTTTACCAACGCTCTGTACGGTTCTTTCAAATCTCCTGCCCAACATAAAATGGAGTATAAGTTGAAGTGTGATTCTTCCGCACCTTAATTCAAGCCAATTCTTTAATTCTAAAGCCACGCTAATTGCGTGGCTTTTTTTGTTTAAATAATCCTCATTTATTTTTTAAAGAGAGGGGGCATTCCCTATCTTCTATTGTGTCTATTAATTTAATTTTAACCTTACTAACCAAGCCTTTTTATGTCCGCTTCAAGCTTAGATGAACTTTGCGTAAATACGATCCGAACTCTTTCTATTGATGCCGTTCAGAAAGCCAATTCAGGTCATCCCGGAATGCCAATGGGAATGGCTGATGTGGCTTATGTACTTTGGACGAAGTTTCTAAAGCACAACCCGAAAAACCCGAATTGGGCCGATCGCGATCGTTTCATCTTGTCGGCAGGTCACGGTTCTATGCTTATTTACAGCCTGCTTCATTTAGCCGGGTATGATTTGAGTTTGGATGAGATTAAAAATTTTAGGCAAATTGGCAGTAAAACACCCGGACATCCGGAATACGGGATGACACCCGGCGTGGAAACTACAACCGGTCCATTGGGCCAGGGATTTGGAACAGGAGTTGGAATGGCTATGGCCGAGCATTTCTTAGCTGCCACTTTTAACAAACAGGATCAGAAAATTGTAGATCATTATACGTATGCTATTGTGAGTGATGGTGATTTGATGGAAGGCATTTCCCATGAGTCAGCCTCTATGGCGGGACACATGGGCTTAGGAAAACTGATTTACCTGTACGACTCAAATCGAATTTCCATTGAAGGCTCAACCGATCTTGCATTTACTGAAGATGCCGTCAAAAGATTTGAAGCTTATAACTGGCATGTAATTGAAATTGATGGGCACGATCACGAGCAGATTGCAGATGCCATTAAGCAAGCGCAATTGGAAACGGATAAACCATCTATCATTATTTGTAAAACACATATTGGCTTTGGAAGTCCAAATAAGCAGGACAGCGAGACTTCGCATGGTTCTCCTTTGGGTGATGAAGAGGTGAAACTTACTAAAGAAGCTTATGGATGGGATCCTGATAAGAAATTCTATATCCCGGATGAAGCCTTAGCAAAATTCCGAGAAGCCGTTGAAAAGGGAAAGACCGCTGAGCAGCAATGGAATGATACATTTTCTGATTATGAGAAAAACGATGCCGAAAAAGCTGCTTCTTTTAAAAGCTGGATGAGCCGAGAGCTTTCACCCGAATTGGAAGCCTCCTTACCCGTGTTTGAAGAAAGTGAAAAGGGACTTGCCAGCCGTGCTTCTTCCAGTAAGGTGATCAATGCAGTGAAAGACATACTGCCGAATTTATTTGGAGGATCTGCTGATCTTGCCGGAAGCACCAAAACCGATATTGAAGGATACGGTTCTTATATAGTTGATTCGCCGGAAGGCAGAACCGTTCATTTTGGAGTGAGAGAACACGGAATGGCTGCTGCAGTAAATGGCATGACGTTACATGGCGGAATTATTCCTTACGGTGCTACCTTTTTTGTTTTCACCGATTATATGCGTCCTGCCATCCGTCTCGCCGGCTTAATGAAAACCCCTTCCATTTTTGTTCTTACGCATGATAGCATTGGCTTGGGCGAAGATGGACCGACGCATCAACCCGTGGAGCATTTAATGAGTTTACGCGCTATGCCGAACGTAACCATCATTCGTCCCGGGGATGCTAACGAAACTTCCTACGCTTGGAAGTCAGCCATAGAGAATACCACTGGCCCAACCTTATTAGTGCTATCTCGCCAAAATCTTCCAACGCTTCCACGTTCAGAGAAAAACCCAGCATCATTAGCTCAAAAAGGAGCTTATATATATGCTGATTCCGAGAAGGAAATTCCGGATGCAATCATAATTGGCACCGGATCAGAGCTTCATCTTGCCGTAGAGGCTAAGCGTGGGCTATCAGAAAAAGGGGTAGATGCCCGAGTGGTAAGCATGCCATGCTGGGAGTTGTTTGAGCAACAGAACGCTTCTTACAAAGAATCTGTGCTTCCCAAGTCTGTTACAAACCGAGTGTCGATAGAAGCAGGAGCCACTTTTGGCTGGGAGCGTTATATCGGTTCAGAAGGAACGGCCATTGGAATTGACAGCTTTGGAGAATCCGGTCCATACGAAGCATTGTATGAGCATTTTGGTATCACCACTGATGCCGTGCAAAAAGCGGTATTGAAATAGAAGAGGTTCGGTTATTTCTCGGGATGATGGATACAGGTAAATGTAACATCATCTAAGGGACTAACCGGGCCAATAAAAGCTTCCAGAGAAGACTGCAATTTCCCGACGATGGTTTTGGCGCGCAAAGAACCGTAAATTTCCATCAGAGATTCTATGCGGTCTTCGCCATATTCCTCGCCGCGTTTATTACGCGCTTCATTTAGCCCATCGGTATAAAAGAGAACAGAATCTCCTGGTTTGAACTGGAACTTCTTCACTTCCATATTTTGAGCCAACATTTTTGTGGAGGTCATGCCTAATGCAAAACCGTTGGATTTAAGCTTGAATATCGCATCCCTTTCCTTGTTGTAGTAAATAGGAATATTATGGCCGGCTCTGATATATTCGAAATGCTGTTCATCTTTTGGAAAGAAGGCGGCACACCCGGTTACAAAAGTTTTATCTTTGCTGTTACTTTTAATAAAATCGTTTAGCTGTAGAAAAAGCTCTTTTGGGGATGGATGTTCCTTCTTAACAATCAGATTTACAAGAGCCTGCAAGCGAACCATATAAAGAGCGGCGCTCAATCCCTTCCCCGAAACGTCGGCAATAACTAC